>JAGAWD010000251.1 GCA_017941585.1 Olsenella sp.
CACGGCCGCATGGAGGACGACGGCCACCGCGAGAAACGTGGCCGCGTAGGGAACGAGGTAGCCCGGGTCGCCCCACCGCCCCTGCCACGCCTCGAGAGGAGAGTTCGCGGCCGCCCCGCTGACGAAGCCGAAGTCCGCCCCCAGGATCGGGTTGAGCCACCGGAAGAGAGCGGCGTAGGCGCCCACGGTCGCGCAGGAGAGGGCGAGGTCCGCCCAACGCGGAGACGTGAGCGGGTCAGACACCGCAAGAAGCGACAGCGCGAGCACGAGCGAGTGCTCCAGAAACCCGCAGACGGCAGGCCACGAGAGTGCCGGACAGTACGACCAGCCCGGGAAGAGCAGCGCGGCGCAGCTTCCCGAAAGCCCAATCGTGAGGAGGAGCTCCCTCGTGAGGCGGCAGGGCGCGAGCGCGTGTGCGACGCAGACAAGCTCTGCAAGGTTGCAGACGTGAAGGGGCCACCACGGCGCGAAGAAGGTGCCTGTCGCGACCATGAGGAGATCGTCGGAGGCCAGAAGCGCGACCGGCACCAGGGAGAGCGCCAGCACCAGGCGACGGCGCGGGGCAGCTAGCCCTTCTCCCTTGGGAAGCCACTTCCAGACGAGAACCACCCCCGCGACGATCGCAAGGCAGACGGCGAGCCAGGCAAGATGCTCGGAGCCAAACGGAGCGAAGCCCGCGCCACCCTGGCAGAGGGGCTGCGCGACGAAGACGTCCGCGAGATCCAGAGGCATGCGCGACCTCCCCACCGGTCGTCGGCCGATCGCAGGTCGACCGAACGTGAAATCGTACCTAACGCCACGATAGCGCACGGGGGTCTCGTTGTGGGATAATCGACAGGTTAGCGACAGGATCGAACGAAGGAACACGCCACATGGCAGACACTCCCAACGCGGGCGCGCGCCCCGCCTTCCCCAAGCGCGCCGTGATCACGGGCGGCATGCCCTACGGCAACAAGAACCTCCACTTCGGCCATATCGGCGGCGTATTCGTCCCGGCCGACTTCTTCGCGCGATTCCTGCGCGACCGCATTGGCAGCGAGAACGTGGTGTTCGTCTCGGGCACCGACTGCTACGGCTCGCCCATTGCCGAGGGATTCCGCAAGAAGGTTGAGGACGAGGGCTTCGAGGGAACAATCGAGGACTACGTTCGCGCGAACCACGACCTCCAGAAGCGGGCGCTCGACGCCTACGGGATCTCCCTCGACCTCTTCGGCGGCTCTGGGCTCGACGAGGCCAAGGACGTCCACGCCAGGCTCTCGGCGGAGCTCATCAGCCGCCTGTACGAGAGGGGCGTGCTCTCCAAGCGCTCCACGAGGCAGTTCTTCGACACGAAGGCCAACACCTTCCTCAACGGCCGCCAGGTGCAGGGTCGCTGCCCCGTGAGGGGGTGCAAGGGCGAGAAGGCCTATGCCGACGAGTGCGACATGGGCCACCAGTTCGACCCCGAGGAGCTCATAGCCCCGGTGAGCCAGCTCACGGGAACGACGCCGGAGCTGCGCCCCGTCGACAACTGGTACTTCGACCTGCCGCGCTTCCGCGAGACCCTCGAGGGGCTCATGGACGAGTGGGACGCCGATGCGCAGGTGCGCCCAATCGTCACCAAGACGGTGCGCGAGTCGCTCGCCGATCCCGTCATCTACGTCCAGAACAAGTACCGAGAGGACTTCGACGCCGTCGCCGAGAGGCTCCCCGAGCACGACCTGCGCGAGCCCGAGGGGGGCCAGCAGTCCTTCGCCGTGAGGTTCGCCGACTGGCAGGCTCGCGACGAGGCCCGCGACCTGCTCGGCGAAGCCGGCGTGCGCTTCCGCACGGGCAAGACGCTCCTGCCCTTCCGCATCACGGGAAACATCGACTGGGGCGTGCCCGCGCCCGAGCTCGAGGGCGCGAGCGGGCTTACGGTGTGGGTGTGGCCGGAGAGCCTGTGGGCGCCCATCTCCTTCACGCAGACCGTGCTTGCCGCAGACGCGGCGGCCGGCGCCGGCCGCTACAGCAGCGACGACTGGCACGACTGGTGGTGCTCGGACGACGCGCGCGTCTACCAGTTCATCGGGCAGGACAACATCTACTTCTACTGCGCCGCGCAGCCGGCGCTCTGGGAGGCGCTCGACTGGGGCCTCACGCAGGACGTACCCGTGGCCAACTACCACATCCTGTTCATGAACAAGAAGGCCTCGAGCTCGGCCGCAGTCAAGCCGCCCATGGCCGAGGAGCTCCTTTCGCACTACACCGCCGAGCAGCTGCGCGCCCACTGGCTCTCGCTCGGGCTCGACCAGAAGGCCGTGTCCTTCTCGCCCAAGGCGCTCGACACGAGCGTCTCGCACAAGGACAAGAAGACGGGCGAGGAGATCCTCGTCAAAGACGACCCGCGCGTGGTCGATCCGGCCCTAAAGGAGTCCGCCTTCCTCACGAACATCTTCAACCGCCTCGCCCGCAGCTGCTTCTACGGCGCGGCCAACGTGTGCGGAGGCAAGCTTCCCGCCTTCGAGCCGCACCCCGAGGTGGTCGATGCCTGCAACGAGGCGCTTCTCGCCTTCGAGCGCTGCGCCCACGACTTCGACGCCCACGGGGCGCTCGCCGTAGCGGAGGAGTTCTGCCGCGCGGCGAACAAGCGCTGGGGTGACGCCTCCAAGGCGGCGAACGGCCAAGACGATGCCTACGCGCAGGCTCTTGCGGACGCGTTTGCCGAGCTGCGCTGTGTGACGCTGCTCATGCACCCGGCCGTCCCCGCCGGCTGCGAGTTGATCTGCGACCACATGGGCTTCTCGCACGAGCAGTTCTTCAGCTGGGAAAACGCCTTCCTCTCGCCCAACGAGCTGGCCGCGCAGCTTGGCGAAAGCCCCGAGGAGCATGCCATCGTGGAGCTCCCGCCGCGCTTCGACTTCTTCGAGAAGCACCCCAGCCAGATTAAGAAGGGCAAGTAGCGCGGGCTTCGGCGTGCGAAGGCATGAGCCGGCACAGGCTCAGGCCGGCGCAGGACAATGCCGGTGCCGACAATCCCCGATGCTATACGCGCCATGAAAGTGCCCAGCCGCGGCTTGTCCGCGACTGGGCACTCCCCTATCCGAAGGAGTCGGGGGGACCTGGCGTCAGCGCGCGACGCTACGAGTTCCTCCTGCGACGAGAGCCAAGGCCCGCGCCCAGCAAGGTGAGGGACGAGAGGAGCGTGCCTGCCAGTGCGGCGCCCGAGACGGGGTCGCCCGTCTGGGGAAGGAACTCGACGTTCCTCGCGAGGCCGCCGTGATAGGCGGCAGTCTGGACCGGGGCGGTCCGAACCTGCGCGGCTGCGCTGGCGACAAGGGCATCGGCGGCCTTTTCGGCAGGCGCCTCGGTGGCCGCCTCGTCATCATTTGTGGTAAAGGCCTTGATCATGGCGTTGCCGAAGGCGAATATCTTGCCACCGCCCAGGGACTCAGCAAGCGCTTGCGGCGTCATCCACTTGTAGCCGTCGGCAGTCAAGATCTTGACGAAGGTGGTGCCAGGCGCGGCCGTGACCACAGACTGGACGTAGCCCATGTTCTCTCCCGTCCAGGCCTCGGGGGCCATGGTGGTCTCGAGGTTGAGGACGGAGACCCACTTCTCCTGCTCGTCCGCGGCATCGTCCAGCGACTGGCCGGTGAGCCTGTCCGAGGTGTCGGCGTTGGTGCCGTCGTAGGTGTCGACGCCGATGACGTTCTCGACCACCGCGAACATCTGGCCCGCCCTGAGCTTGATGGCGGTGGGCAGGCTGACAGTGTGGTAGCCGGGCAGGAGCAGGTCGACGTCAAAGTCGGAGACGAGGGTGCCGCTCGTGGGGTCGCAGTCCGCGAGGTCGGCGTCGCTCACCAGGTAGACGCGGATGTGCGCCTTGGAGTTGCTGGCCTGGCTGTGAACCGAGACGGCCCTCAGGGTCTCGTTACCCTTTGCCGTGAAGACATTGGCGACCTCGGTGCCCTTGTCCTCGGTGCGCAGCATGAAGGGAAGCTGGGATTCGTTGATGCAGAGGTCGTAGGCATAGTTGTTGTCGTAATCAAATCCGTCGGAGGCGAGGTCCACCGTGAAGAAGTACGGATCGAAGATGGAGTGGTCGTAGTAGGACAGCCAGAAGTAGCCGGTGGCATTGCCCTCTGCGTCGCGAATCCCCCACTTGTCGTTCTTGCCCTTGTAGTCACTGCGGTCCGCACCGGGGAAGTTCCTCTCCATCCAGTCGACGGAGCCCCAGCTGTTCTTGACCAGCCACGCTCCGTCCGGCAGGTTGGTGACGTCGTTGTCCTCCGCCTTGAACTTGTTGTGGTCGAAGGTGTCGTCCCAGCCCACGATGCAGACGTTGTGCGTGTTGGAGAGGCTGTCCATATTGTCGTTGTACTGCGCCCAATACTCGCCGTTGAAGTAGCCCTTGCCGGAGGGCTGGTTGGGCATAGCGGAATCGGCGTCATAGCCGATCGCCACGGCGCCATACTTGATGATGGCCTCCTTCATGAGCCGAGTGGCGTTCTCGTTGTATCCCTTGTAGACCATGTGCTCGTTCTTGTCGAGCTGGGCGATGGCGGGAGACGGGAGCCAGTGCACGCCCTGGACGTGGGCGATGATGTCCTCGCCCACGTGCTTGCGGAAGATCCAGTCGGCGGAACCCAGCTTCTTGAAGTTCTCGAAGGTGCGGGGGACACCCTCCGGCCAGTAGGGCTGAACGTCCTCGTTGCAGACGGCCTGCCAGGCGGTGTAGACGACCTCGGCCATGGAGCCCCATCCGCCGGCATACAGGGGAACGTCGTCATCCTCGTAGACGTCGGTCGCGCCCTCGCCGTCCGGCTGCGTGAGATAGCACTTCCACGCAAGCTCGAGCTCGGAGAGGTCCACCTTGTCCTCCAGGCCGGTCAGCTTGGGCGTCTGGTGGTCGGCCGCATTGTAGGCGCTGGCCTTGTCTCCGGCCATTGCCTTGAGGATGGCGGATTCGAGGGCCGAGGTGGAACCGAACGCCCAGCAGGATCCGAACGGCGACTGGTTCTTGACGGAGGTCGCCTGCCCCACATTGTTCAGGAAGTACTTGGCGATCTTGTCGACGTCGATGCCGGTGCCAAGGGTCTCGGGGCCCCTGTCGCTGCCGTTGACGAGCTTGGCGGTGCCGCCCGTCACCTGGTAGCCACCGTTGGCGCCCTCGCTGAAGTTCCCGTTGGCGAAATCGAAGATGTGGTAGGTCTTGACCCATTCGACGTACTGGTTCCAATCGAGGTCGTCGGTAACGCCGTCGCCGTTGAAGTCGAAGATGATCGTGGTGCCCAGGGTGTCGTTCTTGGAGGCCTGTTGGGCGGCACGAAGAATCTGCTCGACCTGGCTTCCGCCCTGCGAGAGGCTCGCGTCGGTGCCATTTGCGGCTGCGGCGGAGGTCGCGAGCATGCTCGCGTCGGCACCCGATTGCTCCAGGCTGGAAACGCTCAGCGTCATGGCCTGTGCTTCGTCTGTCTGGTCGGACGCGATCTGCTCGGGTGCCGCGACCTCGGAGGCAACGGCCCCGTCGGTCGAACCCTCGGCGACCGTGGCTTCGGTGACCACGCCCTTGGTGGCAATGGCCTCGCTCGCGACGGAATCGGTGCCGTCGTCGACGGCGGCCAGAGCCTCCGCACGCTCCCCTGCCGGCGCAACCTGCTCGATGGCCTGAGCCTGCGGGGCGTCAAGCACGGCGGCCGCATCGGCTGCCATGGCCTGCGCCGGGGCAACCAGCGCACCCGCAAGCGCAAGGCTCGCGATGGCACAGAGCGTCGTGCGCTTGGAGTGTCTCCTCACTACGGCACGGGCATTGAGGACCTTGAGGGATAGCTTTCTCTTTGTTGACTCTGGCATTGCGTGTCTCCTTCTACACACGGAACGGATACATATTTCTGTCAGAAACATGCATGATGCTAATCAATTCATCGGAATTCAGTTTGCATATTTTCATCTTGGATTCGAATGGACTAAAAATGGCCGTGAGCGGAATACTGCGTTTTAATAGCAACCATTTTCATATCATTTAATATTGATTGTATTTATATGCACTATTTAGATCGATTTATTTGACTAAAGTCTCAGTGATGCATAATGGAATATACAAATTAATGAAACTAGATGAGCAACAATTCCATCGGCCCAGATGCATAACTACGCAATGTGGCGCCCATCCCCCGCTCTGTGAGAAACTTTCGACAGCACCGCACGGCAAAGACCACCAAACCAAGGAGGACCGATGGCAGCACGTCCACAGCTTCACTTCCCCAGCCCGTACCTTCTTCCCACGGCTCCCCTGGAGCGGGCGTTCTTCCATGTGACGCCCGACGGTGCCAAGATTGCGACGTACGTCTATGTCCCGGCGGCATCCTCTCTCGATCAGACGGTGGCGCAGGGCAAGGCTCCCGCGCTCCTTCTTCACGGCAACGGCGAGGAGCACGGGATATTCGGCCAGGTGATTGATACCATCTGCGAAAGCGGGCGGGCCGTCGTGGCAATCGATTCGCGAGCGCAAGGTCGGTCGACCCGCGGCACGGCCTCGCTCAGCTACGAGCTCATGGCAGGCGACGCACTCGCGGTGTTCGGCCACCTCGGCGTCGACGCCGTCCACGTCGTGGGCTTCTCGGACGGCGCGATAGAGGCCCTCATTATCGGGCGCGACCATCCGGACCGCGTCCTGTCGATTCTCTCGATCGGAGCGAACCTCACGCCCGACGGCGTCGACGACTCTTTCGAGATGGAAAGCGCATCACGCGCCCTCAGCGACTGGGCCGACTACTGGACCAAGGGCGAGGGGGCCGCGCGCAACGTGGACACTTCGCTCCTCAACCCACCGATCGACCAGGCACGCATCACGGCGGAGCTCCTCCACCTCATGGTCGTGGAACCGCAGATTCCCGCAGAGAGCCTCTCCGCCATCGCCTGCCCCACCACCGTCATGGCCGGCGAGTTCGACGAGATCAAGCGCGAGGAGACCGAGCTCATCTGGCGCTCGATTCCCGAAGCCGAGCTCGTCATAGTCCCCGGATGCGGGCACACCCTGCCCAAGGAGGCGCCCGAGCAGGTCGCAAAGGCCGCGCTTGCTACGATTGCGAGGGCGGAGCGCATCTCGTAACCACTTAAAGGTTCGCGGCGCCTGCCTGCGACCGCACACTCGGTGAGGTTTCGCGCCGAGTGTACACACCAGTTCGGACACTCGGTGGCATTTGTTTCCGAGTGCGCACTGGCGGCCGTACACTCGGTGAGGTTTCGCGTCGAGTGTACGCTCCCGTCTGTACACTCGGTGGCATTTCCCGCCGAGTGCGCACTGGCGGCCGTACACTCGGTGGCATATCGCGCCGAGTGCGCACTGGCGACCGTACACTCGGTGAGGTTTCGCGTCGAGTGTACACACCAGTTCGTACACTCGGTGGCATATCGCGCCGAGTGTACACTCCTCGGATGCCTCTATCCTTCAGATAAGGCGCCTTCGGACGCAGAATGAAAGACGCAACCCCGACAGAGGATCGAAGCCCCGATGAGCCTCTGATCACGAGCCCCTGATCACGCCGGACGCACGAACACCCAGGTGCGTTGAACCGTATAGTTGACGAAGAAGAGCAGAAAGTCCACGACAAGCTTGGCCATACTCTCATCTACGCCCATATAGACGTGGGCCGCATACACCCCGATACTCGAGAGAAGCATTATCGTCGACGCAAGCACAAGAAATCTCGGAAGGCTCTCTCTTTGATCGCGCAAGGCGGTGCCCCCTGCCGTAACTTCTGCGGTTGCGCCGCCCGCACCTTCGCCCTCGCGCAGGCACGGATCCTCCACGAAGACGAACCTCAGGTTGATGAGGTAGTTCAGGGTGATGGCGCTGACACGCGCGATGAACGTCGCCAACAGGACGCGCGGATAGCTGACGTCCCCCATCAACGTCTCGAGGCTCTGAAAAAGCACGAAGGCCATGGTCTGGTCGACGGCCGTGCTGACGAGCGACGAGGCGACAAAGCGCGCGAACCTATGGCATGCACGACATTTCATCGAGAAGACCGCCCCTTCCCCGCAGTTGACCCACATCCCAACATCACGGTCGCACGCCATCTCAGCAAATTATCATATACAGAAACGAGTCCCCAGAGCGTATGTTCAGCTAAGTATCATCAATATATTAATTAACTCATTTCTGCGTATGGTAACTTGCATTTCTGCGTATGGCAATTTGCACCTATGCCGTCCATCGGGAACCGCGAAGAGCCATCATTCCATGACGGCCTCCGGATGTGAAGATTGGAAGGTACCTAAGATTTATTTGCAAGGTACCTTGACGTTCGGTCTGGAGGTACCTACCATTCTTACGAAGGATTTAGGGAGGACCGGCATGACTGAAGACGCACGCACACGCGTCGAGCAGCCGTCAGCCGACTCCCTCGAGCACCGCGCGCTGCATGACTTCGGCTACTTCGGTCACTTCCTGCACGTGCACGCGGGCGGCCGCAGCGGAAAGCAGCACATACTCACCAAGCTGTACTTCCAAGACGGCCACCTCACCCAAAGGGAGCTTCTCGAGGCGTCGTGCATCAGCTCGGCGGCGCTTTCCGAGGTACTCGCGAAGCTCGAGGGAGAAGGACTGATCGAGAGGTCGCGCTCCGAGCGTGACAAGCGGCAGCTCGACATCCGTCTCACCAAGGAGGGCCGTGCGAGGGCAGAGCAGCTCGCGCGGGAGAAAGCCCAGTTCGAGAAGAACTGCCTCGCCATCCTGACGGAAGAGGAGAAGACCGACCTCGTTGCCATGCTCGACAGGGTCCGCGAGCATTGGGACGTGATCGAAGGAGAGAAGACGCAATGCAAAAGGAACTGACAATACGGGAGGTGCTCTCCACGCTCGGGCGTAGCGTGCGCGAGTACAGGAGGATGTCGATGCTGACGCCGATCCTCGTCATCGGCGAGGTCGTCATCGAGTGCATCATCCCGTTCATCACGGCCCAGCTCATCACCGAGATGCAGATGGGATGTGGGCTCGACGTCATCGCCAGGTACGGCCTCGTTCTCGTCGCCCTGGCCATCACGTCGCTCGCCTGCGGCGGAGCCGCGGGCATCACCTGCTCCATCGCGGCCACGGGCTTTGCCAAGAACCTTCGCCACGACATGTTCGAGAACATCCAGCGCTTCTCGTTCTCGAACATCGACCGCTTCTCGACGAGCTCGCTCGTGACGCGCCTCACGACCGACACCAACAACGTGCAGCTCGCGTACATGATGCTCATTCGCATGGCGGTCCGTGCCCCGCTCATGATCGTCTTCGCCATCGTGATGGCGTTCGTGACGGGCGGCTCCATGGCCGTCGTATACGTCATCGTCTCGGTGCTCCTCGGCGCCGCGCTCATCGGCATCGCCGTCAAGGTCATGCCGATGTTCCGCCGCATCTTCAAGCGCTACGACGCGCTGAACGACTCGGTGGAGGAGAACGTCGCCGGCATTCGCGTCGTCAAGTCGTTCGTGCGCGAGGAGTACGAGAAGGAGAAGTTCAACAAGACCTCCGGGTCGCTCTACCACGACTTCGTGCACGTCGAGCGCATCCTCGCGCTCAACGCGCCCCTCATGGCGTTCGCCATCGACGTCGTCTACACCTTCGTCATCTACTTCGGGTCAAAGGCCGTCGTGCAGTCCGCCGGCCAGGCCATGCAGATCGGCCAGATGTCGGCCCTCATCACCTACGGCTTCTCGATGCTCATCTCCCTCATGATGTTCTCGATGATCTTCGTGATGGTGACGATGTCGGAGGAGAGCGCGCGCCGCATCTCCGAGGTCATCCTCGAGGAGTCCGACCTCAAGAACCCCGAGAGCCCCCTCTACACCGTCGCCGACGGCTCGATCGACTTCGACCACGTCAGCTTCGAGTACTCGGCCAAGGCCGACCGCATGGCGCTCGACGACATCGACCTCCACATCAAGAGCGGAGAAGTGATCGGCATAATCGGCGGCACCGGCTCCTCCAAGACCACGCTCATCCAACTCATCAGCCGCCTCTACGACGTCACCAAGGGCCGGGTCCTGGTCGGCGGCCGCGACGTGCGCGAGTACGACCTCGACACCCTGCGCGACCAGGTCGCCGTGGTGCTGCAGCGCAACGTGCTCTTCTCCGGCACGATCAAGGAGAACCTGCGCTGGGGCGACGCCGACGCCACCGACGAGGAGCTCGTCCACGCCTGCAAACTCGCCCAGGCCGACGAGTTCATCCAGCTCATGCCCGAGAAGTACGACACCTACATAGAGCAGGGCGGTACCAACGTCTCCGGCGGTCAGAAGCAGCGCCTCTGCATCGCCCGCGCCCTGCTCAAGAAGCCCAAGGTCCTCATCCTCGACGACTCCACCTCGGCCGTCGACACCAAGACCGACAAGCTCATCCGCAAGGGCTTCAGGGAGTTCATCCCCGAGACGACCAAGATCATCATCGCCCAGCGCACGAGCTCGGTGGAGGACGCTGACCGCATCGTGGTCCTCGACGGCGGCAGGATATCCGCCGTCGGCACGCACGAGGAGCTCCTGCGCACCAGCGACATCTACCGCGAGACGTACCTGAGCCAGAACAAGCAGTCTCACGACGTGAAGATGGACGCGATCGAGACAGAGGGCGCGACCACGCGAGAGGAGGCTGAGCAGCATGCCTAAGATCATCGATGCCTCGACCTATTCCAAGAGCGACCCGCGCACTGACAAGGCACGCCTCATCGGCGCGCCCGAGCCGGGCAAGAAGTCGGAGAAGAAGGGCCGCGGCGCCTCCAACCCGATGATGGTGCTCCAGGGCACCCTCAAGCTGCTCTTCTCGTTCTATCCCGTCCAGGCGACGATCATCATCGTCTGCATCGTGCTCGCCGCGATCCTCACCTCGCTGCCTTCGGTCTTCATGCAGCAGGCCCTCGAGATCATCGGCCGCTACTGGCAGGCGGGAGACTGGGCGGGCGCCCAGGCGGAGCTCGTTCCCATCGTGGTGAACCTCATCATCCTCTACGTCGTCGCCATCACCTGCAACACCGTCCAGGGGCAGCTCAGCGCGCAGGTCACCCAGGGCACGCTCATGAAGATGCGCAACAAGATGTTCGGTCACATGGAGGACCTTCCCATCAGGTACTTCGACCAGAACCAGCGCGGCGACATCATGTCGACCTACACCAACGACGTCGACACCCTGCGCCAGCTCATCAGCCAGGCGCTCCCCAACCTGCTCACCATGTTCATGCAGATGGTCTTCACGACCGTCATCATGCTCTGGTACTCGATCCCGCTCACCCTCGTCGTGTTCGTCATGGTCGTATTCATGATGTGGCTCACGCGCTTCATGGGTGGCAAGTCCGCGCGCTTCTTCCTCGCGCAGCAGGTGTCCATCGCGAAGGCCGAGGGATTTGCCGAGGAGGCCATGAGCGGCCAGAAGGTCGTGAAGGTCTTCACGCACGAGGCTGAGCAGCAGGCCAAGTTCGACGAGGTGAACGAGCAGCTCTTCCAGGACGCGAAGAACGCCAACATCTACGGAAACACCCTCGGCCCCATCCTCATGAACCTCGGCAACGTCGCCTACGTCGTCGTCGCGCTCGCCGGCGGCGCCCTCATCGCCGTGAACGCGCCGAGCCTCGCCCTCTCGGGCATGACGCTCTCCATCGACATCGTCGTGCCGTTCCTCAACCTCACCAAGCGCTTCGCCGGTTCCATCGGCCAGGTGTCCCACCAGATCAACTTCGTCGTCATGGGCCTCGCCGGCGCCGAGCGCATCTTCCAGATGCTCGACGAGCTGCCCGAGGAGGACGGGGGCTACGTCACGCTCGTCAACGCCAAGCACGACGGCAAGGGTGGCGTGGTCGAGACCGACGAGAGGAGCGGCCTCTGGGCCTGGAAGCATCCCCACGAGGACGGCAGCGTCACGTACACCGAGCTCAAAGGCGACGTCCGCCTCGAGAACGTCAACTTCGGCTACAAGCCCGACCACACGATCCTGCACGACATCTCGCTCTTCGCGAAGCCCGGCCAGAAGGTCGCCTTCGTCGGCGCGACCGGTGCCGGCAAGACCACCATCACCAACCTCATCAACCGCTTCTACGACATCCAGGGCGGAAAGATCCGCTACGACGGCATCAACATCAGGAAAATCAGGAAGGACGACCTGCGCCGCTCGCTCGGCATCGTCCTGCAGGACGTCAACCTCTTCACCGGCACCGTCATGGACAACATCCGCTACGGACGCCTCGACGCGACCGACGAGGAATGCATTGCCGCAGCCAGGCTCGCGGGAGCCGACTCCTTCATCGAGCGCCTGCCCCAGGGCTACCAGACGATGCTGACCGACAACGCGGCGAACCTCTCGCAGGGCCAGCGCCAGCTCCTCTCCATCGCCCGCGCCGCCGTCGCCGACCCGCCCGCGATGATCCTCGACGAGGCCACTTCCTCGATCGACACGCGCACCGAGCAGATCGTCTCGCGCGGCATGGACGCCCTGATGGCCGGGCGCACCACCTTCGTCATCGCGCACCGCCTCTCCACGGTCCGCAACTCCGACGTCATCATCGTGCTCGACCATGGCAACATCATCGAGCGCGGCACGCACGACGAGCTCATC
>JAGAWD010000252.1 GCA_017941585.1 Olsenella sp.
CCCTCGGGGAACGGCGAGACCGACGACGCGGTTATCCACTGACACAGGTCCTCGATGCGGAAGTCTTCCTCGGGGCTCGTCGCGCAGTCGGTCGCGATGGTCGACTCGTCCAAGAAGCCATAGCCAATGGACGGGTTCGCCATGGCCCACGCGTCGCGGTCCCACTTGTCGCAGTCAGGCGGCGCGGACCACTCGAAGATGGCCACCGAGGACATGGCCTCGGCGACGTCCTCCGCGTCCTCGCCCTCGGGCGCGGACTCGTTGCCCTCGTAGGCGGCGGCGAAGCCGTCGGGGTCGCCGATGGCCTTGTGCGCCTGTATGCGCAGGTGGCGCAGGACCACGCTCGACGCGTCGCCCGCGTTGCTCATGCACCACACGAGGCCCGAGCGCACGGCCTTGGTGGTCCTGGACGCGGCGCTCCACGCCTGGAACGTCTGGTGCTCGCGGAGCTCGTCCATCAGCACCAGGTTGGTCGTCTTGCAGCGGGTGTTGCGCCTGTTTGCCGTCGCGACCTTGTAGCGCCTGAACCCCGTGAGGCGCAGCTCCTTGGAGCCCTTACCCCGGAACGTGCGCAGGATCTCGTCGGCGAGGTCGGGGTTGTCCTCGGCCATGTTGACCGCGCCCTCCCAGACCTCCTCGGCCTGGCTGAGGTCCTGCGCGGTGCCGAGGATGAGCGCGGCGCCGAGCACGTAGAGGAAGAACAGCGAGAGCACCATGCCCATGACG
Source organism: Olsenella sp. (assembly GCA_017941585.1). GTDB lineage: Bacteria > Actinomycetota > Coriobacteriia > Coriobacteriales > Atopobiaceae > Olsenella_J. The sequence continues at coordinate 727 of JAGAWD010000252.1, forward strand.
CTTTTTCCGTTCTGCCTCGCGACGAGGACGAGCACCACGCGGAAGCGCAACCTCCAGTCGCCGTCGAAGTCGCCGACGATCTCGAGCCCGTGTATGAAAAGCCAACGCTCCCACGGCAGCAGGTCTATCTCGAGGTAGTCCCTCGCGAAGTCGATGACGTCGTAGCCCAGCGTCGTGTCGGGCGTGAGCTCGCGCAGGGGTGGCGTGTAAATGCGCGGCACCTCGCAGCCGAGCCTCATGCGCTCTTGCCGCCCTCGTATGCGCGGAACTTGCCGCGCATGGTGTCCATGGAGCCGCCCTTGGGAGCCTCGGCCTCGCCGTCCGCCCTGGCCTTCGCCTTGGCCGCGTTGAGGTCGGGCGCGAGGCCAAGCCTGTCGCAGTACGCCAAAAACGACGCCGGCGTCACGTAGCGGAAGCTCGGCGTGTCGGCGCTCGGCACGTCGAGGTAGTCGGCCATGGACCGCAGCATCGCGATGGGGGCGGCGTGTCGCTCGGAGTCGAGCCTGCCGTCGGCTACCGCGGCCCTGACGGACTTGTCCACGGCCTTGCGGATCGGCCCTGCTGCCATCGGCGGCACCTCCTCTACGCTGGACTTCGGGAAAAACGGAGTCGTTCTGGATGGGGAACAATGGCGGTCGGTGGGCACCATGGCTCGAGAGGGCCGCCCCAAGACTTCGACACCCCTACCCCTTCAGCAGTCGGAGCGAGCGCAGAGCATAGCCCGGCCTCACTCGAATCGACGCGAACGGCCTTCGCTCAGAAGTCCTCCGAAGGGGTGCCCAACTCGTCGATTCCAGCCTTCGTGCCGCGCGCCGCGTTGCAGTGGAAGTGGGCGGCGACGATGTTGGACGGGTCGAGGGCGAGGTGCGGGTAGAGGGACCGGGGCTTGACGTGCTCGGGCGACCACGCCCAGACGTTGCCGCCCCGGGTGTAAGGCCCGAGCGAGTAGTCGATGGGGTCGGGACACCACCTGCACTTGGCGTTGTTGTCCCGGTCTCGCCTGAAGCACTGCATCCTCACGCGCCGTCCGGCGGGCGTGTCCCATCCGTCGGTGGCCATTGCGCGACCTCCCGTCGTGGCGGCTGGTAAGGCTGGGAGCGGCATGGGCGACCCCGCGAGGGGATCGCGGCCGCGTGCGCCCGCACCATATGGGGCGGGTCCCCACATGTGGGTGGGGGTGGGTGCTCATCGCGGGCGTGCCCCCGCCCCGCGCAGGACACCCCCACCTAAAGGAAAAGGCCCCGCTCGCGCGAGGCCCCATGACTTGTCACCTTACCAATACCACATGCGTGGGCGTCGGCGCCACGCAGCGGCGCGCAATGCCATGCACTCTTTTCGCCCTATGCCAGGGCTGCCTCCTTGCG
>JAGAWD010000253.1 GCA_017941585.1 Olsenella sp.
ATTGCGACTGATCGCATGTTCAAGCACGCAATCATCAGCTACTTCGGTACTTTTGACGAGGTCTTTCGAGCCGTAGAGGAGAGGTCCTGCTCCTATGGTGTCGTCCCCATCGAAAACAGCACGGCCGGATCGGTCACGCGAGTCTTCGACCTCATGATGGAGCACAGCTTCCACATCGCGCGCACCTGTCGTCTCAAAATCGATCATAACCTGCTTGCAAGGCCGGGAGGCACCCTTGAGTCGATTCGGCACGTATACAGCCACGAGCAGGCCATCAGCCAGTGCGGGAAGTTCCTGCGCTCGCTGGGTAACGTCTCCGTGCACGCGTGCGAGAACACGGCAATGGCCTCGCGGATGGTCGCGGAAAGCCCGAGGGATGACGTGGCCGCAATCGCCTCGCGCTCCTGTGCCGACCTATACGGTCTAGACGTGCTGCAAAGGAGCGTGCAGGACCAGGACAACAACTACACGAGATTCGCCTGCATCGCAAAGGACCTCACGATCTTCCCGGGCGCCGACAGGAGCACGTTCATGATCGTCGTTCCCCACGAGCCCGGGGCCCTGTATAAGATCCTTGGAAAGATCTATGACCTCGGCATCAACATCATCAAGCTTGAGAGCCGCCCGATTCCCGACCGCAACTTCGAGTTCATGTTCTACTTCGATGTCGACTGTCCCGTCGCCGCACCCGAGTTCGCAACGCTCGTGGGCTCGCTCGAGGAGGAGTGCGAGGAGTTCCGTTACCTCGGAAGCTATTCGGAGGTGATCTAGTGGATAACGAAGCTGACGTGACCGGTGCCGCGCCGGCTTTTGCCCTCATCGGGAGAAAGCTCGCCCACAGTTGGTCGCCACAGATACACGGCTCGCTCGGAAGCGTGCCGTACCGCCTCGTCGAGCTTGAGCCCGACGAAGTTGAGGACTTCATCTGCGGCAACGACGAGTGGAGGGGCCTCAACGTCACGATACCCTACAAGGCCGAGGCATACCGCCTCGCCGACGCCCGCTCCCCTCGCGCGGACGTCCTTGGCGTGGCAAACACCCTCGTTCGCCGCCCGGATGGCAGCGTATTCGCAGACAACACGGATGTGCTTGGTTTCGAATGGATGCTCGAGGAGTTTTGCAGGAAGACGTTCGGATCGTGCGCCGCACACGCCATCGCAGGCAGGGAGGTGCTCGTCCTTGGGAGCGGAGGGGCGTCCAAGTCGGTGCGATCCGTCCTCGAGCGTTCCTCAGGGCATGTGTCGGTCATCTCTCGTAGCGGTCCGGACAACTACGATCGCCTCCTCGAGAACCATCCGAACGCCGCATTCCTCGTGAACACGACGCCCGTCGGCATGTTTCCCAACTGCCCCGACTCGCCCCTGACCTTCGAGACGATGCGGGCCCTCTCGGAGCTCGGGGGCGTGCTCGACGTCGTCTACAACCCCGAGCGAACAGGGATTTGCCTGTTCGCCGAGCGGCTGGGCATCCCATGGCAGTCCGGACTCGGAATGCTCGTCGCCCAGGCGTTCTATTCGAGTCAGCTCTTCCAGGGCAAGAGGCTGAACGAGTCGCTCATACACGAGATCATGGACGACATACAGTCGCGTTCGCGAAACATTGTCCTCATCGGCATGCCTGGAGCAGGTAAGACTACGTGCGGAAGACAGCTCGCACGTATTCTCAACAGGCCTTTCGTTGACCTCGACGACGCGTTCTCAATCGAGTTCTCCATGACGCCCTCCGACTACATCGAGAGACATGGCGAGGATGCGTTTCGTGAGTTGGAAAGCAGGGTCTGCGCCTCATACTGCGCCCGTTCCGGACTTGTCATCTCCTGTGGCGGCGGAATAGTCACGCGCCAGAATAACTACGCCCTTCTGCATCAGAACTCGACGATAGTCTTTCTCGACAGGCCCATCGGAGAGCTGTCGAGCCACGGCCGTCCCCTTTCGCGCGAGAGGGGCGTGGATGTCCTGGCTCGCGAGCGCATGGAACTCTACCAGGCTTGGGCAGACCATCGAGTCGCGTGCACGGGAAGCGCGGCAGGAGACGCCGAAAAGATCGCAGGCCTTCTATTCAGCGCCTGACAAGAGGCCCCACGCTCACCAAAGGAGGTACCGCGCCTACCGTTTAGCCACTCGATTTAGGCTTGCCGAGGCTCCGCACGGCCTATACTTGCTAGGGTTTTTCGACTATCGAGCTGGCAAAACTGAGAAATGGAGTGCTCCGAGACATGGTTGCGAACAGGGCGGCGGCTGAGGTGCTCAAGTGCATCGGCGGCAAGAGGAACGTTTTGGCCAACTCCCTCTGCATGACGCGCCTTCGCGTCATGGTCGCCAACCCGACCATCGTGGACAGGGACGCCCTTGGATCCATCGAGGGCGTGCTGGGCACTACCACCAGGGGCTCGGACGGCTTCGAGGTGGTCTTCGGCCCCCGAACCGTAACCGAGGTGTTCGAGGCGTTCGCAGCCCTTACCGGCCTCGAACCAACCATCGAGGTGGCGCCGCCCGCAGCCTCCTTCTCGCCCTCGCGCCTCAGCGTTCAAATAACGTCCCAGAACGGCTCGAAACCGCCGTCGGCAGCCGAGATGGCAAGCGTCCTCGACGATATACTGGAGGATGGAACTCGCTCTCTGGACGAGAGCGAGTCGCGGGAGCTCGAGCGGATGCTTCTCGACTCTGACAAGCGTGCCGACGAGGCATTCGCGGCTTCAGGCGGTGAATCCGACGAAACAGTCGTCAGCGGTCCTCGCGTGCTGGTGATCAATGGCCCCAACATCAACATGCTCGGCATTCGCGAACCGGACATCTACGGAGGCGAGTGCTTTTCCAGCCTCTTGGAACTCTGCAAGGAGAGCGCGCGGGCGGAGGGTTTTTCCGAGTGCCAGTGCTTCCAGTCGAATCACGAGGGCGACATCGTAGACGTGATTCAGGACGCCTATCAGGCCTACGACGGCATCATCATCAACCCCGGCGCGTACACCCACACCTCCATCGCCATACTTGACGCGCTCAAGGCGGTCTCTATCCCCGCCATCGAGGTGCACATATCGGACGTCGACGATCGCGAGGACTTCAGGAAGGTCTCCTACGTTCGCCTCGCATGCTTCGAGACCATCTCCGGAATGGGTATCGAGGGCTACCGCAAGGCAATGGCCGACCTAGCGGCGCATCTCAGTGAGGGGCGTGACGACTAGACGCTAACGGCACATCCAGACGGCCCCATCGCTCACGATGACGTCAACGGGAACGTCATGCTCCTCATGGGGCAACGGGTTGCCGCTGATTTGAATCGACCGCGCCAGCCCGACCTTCGTACCGGGATAGAACGAGAGGAAGTTGTCGTAGTAGCCGGCGCCATACCCCACGCGATACCCCTTGCCATCAAAGACGAGGCCCGGAACGAGGCAGATGGATCCAAGCATGTCCACCACAGCCAGAGGGGGAACGCCCTCGTCGACCACCGGCTCGAGAACCCCGCGGGCACCCATGACCAAGCCATCGAGCGACGTTACGGGATAGAACTCGAGAGAGCGCGGCCCGCCCACGCAGCGTGGCAGGGCAACCTTCTTGCCGTCGGACCACGCGCGCTCTATGATGGCCCGCGTGTCGATCTCGTCTCGATAGGCGACATAGGCAAGCACGACGTCGGCCTTGCGATACGCAGGGCAGGCCCTGAGATGAAGGGCTATCTCGGCGTCTATGCGCTTTCGAAAGGCGGAAGAGGTGCCGGCCATAACCGAGAGATAGCCGTTGCGCAAAGCGTCCTTGCTCGCATCCTCGCCATATGAACTCGCCACGTACCCACCTCCCGTCATTTTAGTAAACTCTACCTCACCAGAGGCAAAGCTGTTGTATATCATAGACGGTCTCCCACAAACCTCACGAAGCGTAACTAAAGTGCAAGGAAACGATGGATTCGACAGAGATCATTCGAAAAGAGGACTTTGACGTATGCGTTACGCGCAAGCGCGTGCGCAGGGTCAACCTCAAGGTCCGCGCGGGCGACGCGGCCGTGTGCGTAAGCGCCCCCATGGGATACCCCACCAGCGGCATAGAGGCCTTTGTGAACGAGAAGTACGACTGGATCGTCCGAAACAGAAGACGCGTACTCGAGGCCGCAAAGGAGGAGGCCAGACGATGGGACGAGGGAGGCACGGTGTCCCTTCTCGGCGAGGACCTCACCATCCGATACCAAGAGGACGCACAAACGAAAAGGGCGCAGCACGTGGAGCGCCAGGGGCAGTCGCTCGTCGTTCACCTTGCCGACTTTCTCGCATCGGAGGACCGTCCAACAGAGGCGAAGCGCCTCGTGGAGGCATGGCTTAGCGCGTCCCTCGGCGGGCTTCTCCCCTCTCTCTTCGAGCGGTTCCAGCGCGAGACGGCAATCTCGTGCGCCGGGTGGCGCGTCCGACGCATGAAGACGCGATGGGGGTCATGCAACACGAGGACGCGCGTCATCACGATAAACGCCCAACTCATCGAGTATCCACCCGAATGCCTTGAGTCCGTCATTGTCCACGAGCTCTGCCATCTGCTCGAACCGAGTCACAATGCGCGGTTTCACCAGCTGCTCGATGCATACTACCCTCGCAACAGGGAGGCGCGCAGAATCCTGAACAAGATTCCGCCACGCAGATAGAGAATAAATAACTGACTCTCATGACGTACTATGTATGAGTCAACGAAAAGCAAGGAGAGACAATGCCGAACGAAGGTAGCTACGAGGCTGCGCTCAGGCGCAGCGATGAGATCCAGGCGGACATTTCCGCCGGACGAACCGGGAAGTACACGATGCTCACGGGCGACAGGCCAACGGGTCGCCTCCACCTCGGGCACTATTTTGGCACTCTCGTTGAGCGTGTCCGCCTGCAGGAGCTTGGGGTCAAGACGAACGTCATCATCGCCGACTACCAGGTCATCACCGACCGAGACACGACCGAGCACATACAGGACAACGTCTATAACATGGTGATGGACTATCTTGCCTGCGGTCTCGACCCAAGCAAGACCATGATCTTCACCCACTCCGCGGTTCCGGCGGCAAACCAGCTCATGCTGCCCTTCCTCTCTCTCGTGAGCGAGGCCGAGCTGCAGCGCAACCCCACGGTCAAGGCGGAGATGGAGGCCTCCGGCCACTCCCTCACCGGGCTTCTCCTCACCTACCCCGTCCACCAGGCCTGCGACATCCTCTTCTGCAAGGGCAACGTAGTCCCCGTGGGACGTGACCAGCTCCCTCACATCGAGGTAACGAGCAAGATCGCCCGCAGGTTCAACAGCCGTTTCGGGAAGGTCTTCCCCGAGGTCTCGGGGCTGCTCACCTCTACCCCACTCATCCCCGGTCTTGACGGGCGCAAGATGAGCAAGTCCTATGGAAACGCCATTTCCATTTCGATGACGGCCGAGGAGACCGCCAAGCTCATCAAGAAGTCGCAAACCGACTCGGAGCGCTTCATCACGTACGATCCCGACACGCGCCCCGGCGTCTCGGCACTCCTCACCACGGCGGGTATCTGCACGGGAAGGGACCCCAGGGAGATTGCCGAGGAGATCGGCAACGGCGGCGCCGGCACCCTCAAGAAGTACGTGACCGAGGCCGTGAACGACTACTTCGAGCCCATCCGCGAGCGCAGGCACGCCTATGAGAACGACCTTGACTACGTCAGGGACGTGCTACACGAAGGCAACCGTCGAGCAAACGAGATAGCAAACCAAACCCTCGACGAGGTACGCGAGGCCATGGGTATGGTGTATTAGGAGATACCAGATCTCGCCCAAGAAACGAGAAGGCGCCCGACGATGGTCGGGCGCCTCTTTTTCATGCGATTTCAACGAGGGACAGCCGCGTAGATAGCGAGCCGATCGTTATAGAACCGCCATGGCAATCGCAAGGACCACCATGTTGACGATGGCCGTAACGAGGACGACCTTGCCGACGAACTTGAGCCACGTGGGATACTCGACCTTCGCGAGGGCAAGTCCTCCCATGATTGCGCCGTTCGTGGGGGTGAAGTAGTTCACCACGCCGCTCGCGGCGGCAAATATGTTGATCATGACCGCAGGGTTGAACCCAAGGGACTGGGCAAGCGGCCCCATGATCGGCATGGAGATGGTCGCCATGCTCGACGTGCCGGGGATGAGGATCGACAGAAGGAAGTAGAGCAGATAGGAACCAACGGCAAACACTCCGGCCGGCGTTCCGTTAAGCGCCGCGGCAGCGCTGTCGAGAAGGTACTGCGAGAGCCCGGTGACGCCCATCAGGATGGAGACGCCGCGCGAAAGCCCAACGATCATCACGACGCCCATCATGTCGCCGCAGCCGGCGAGGAAGGTCTCGACGATCTCCCTCTCGGAGAAGCCGTAGATGACGCCGATGACAACGGCCATGAGAAGGAACCAAGTCGTCGACTCGGCGAAGTACCAGTCACCCAGCGGGACGTTCGTGAGGAAGGACGACCAGCCGGGAGAGGTCTGCTCGACCGTGGTGAGCGTGCCCGCAGTGCCGTTGGGCAGCTCGAGGATGCCGTCATCGGAGTACTTCTCCACCATATCCTCGGCAGTTACCTCGGTCTGAACCTCCCGCTCGGAGTAGCCGATGTTGAAGAAGTTGACGCCTAGCTTGGGCCAGGGAACGAAGCCGATGATCATGACGATGAACGAGAGGCCGAAGAGCCACAGGACGACCTTCTGCTTGCCCGTAAGGTCGGCGGAGTCGTTCACGATGCTCGCCGCCTCGCCATAGGTCCTTTCGGCCTCGCCGATCTCCTCGGGAGACATGAGCGTCGCGTCACGGTCGGCCTTTACCTTCTTTGCATATTGCATGACAAAGAAGACGGACACGAGGTAGGACGTGACAAGCAGAATGAGGCCCAGCGCGATGACGATGCCCTGGTTGACGTCGATGCCGATAGACACGAGGGCGTCAGAGGCGATGCCCGTGGCGAAGGGGTTAACGGTAGAGCCCAGGCAACCCACGCCAGCGCCCAAAAGGATCATCATGGCACCCGTCAGGGCATCAAAGCCCGCTGCCATCATTGTGGCCGCGAGAAGGGCGTAGAAGCCAACGGTCTCCTCGCAGAAGCCGTAGCTGCTTCCGAGGATGGCGAAGAGGAACATGAGAATCGGAATGAGCTTCAGCTCGTTTCCCCCCATCCTCTTAACGAGCGCGGCGATTCCCGTCGAGAGGGCGTCGGTCTTGTTGACGATGGCGAGAAAGCCGCCGAGGACGAACACGAAGAGGGCGACCCCAAGTCCGTCTACAAAGCCATTGGCCGGGGACATGACGAGATCGCCGAGCGAGACCGCCGTCACGCTTGGGGTGATGTGGGAGAAGATGACGCTGATTATCGCAATCGCAATGAGGAGGAGGAACATGATCGAGAACGACGTGAGCATCCTTCTCTTCTTCGGCGGATTGGACTCTGACATACGAACTACCTTCCTTCAATCGGCACGACGTAAACAGCCGACGCTTCAGTATGCTGAAAAGCCGACCAGATAGTTTTATCACTTGTTAAGACATTTGTTGGTTACAATTCGGTATTTGATTGGATATTTCGTTGAAATACATGGGTGAAAATTGAAATGAACCCAATTAAATACCATATATATACAAAAATGGCGCCCCCTCACAGGGGGCGCCTCCCGTTCAGTTCCGTATGGGCGCGAACTTAGGCGGGAATGACCAGCATCGCAATGGTCAGAATGATCATGGAGACGACGGCGATCGTCGCGACGATCTTGATGGCGAACTTAACCCACGTGCTGTACTCGATGCGGGAAAGCGCAAGGCCACCCATGATTGCGCCGGAGGTCGGGGTGATCAGGTTGACCGCACCAGAGGCGGCGGAGAACACCATGACCATGACGGCGGGGTTGAAGCCGAGCTGGGCAGCCAGGGGCCCCATGATCGGCATGGAGACGGTCGCCATGCCGGAGGTCGAGGGGATGAGGAAGGAAAGCAGGAAGTAGAGCAGGTAAGAGCCAATGG
>JAGAWD010000254.1 GCA_017941585.1 Olsenella sp.
CAGCAGACGGGCAAGACCTTCTACATCCTTGACGAGCCCACCACGGGTCTGCACTTCGAGGACGTGCGCATGCTCATCGTGGTCCTCGAGAAGCTTGTCGACGCGGGCAACACCGTGCTCGTCATCGAACACAACCTCGACGTCATCAAGATGGCGGACCGCATCATCGACCTCGGGCCTGAGGGAGGCGAGGGCGGTGGCACCATCGTCGCCTACGGCACGCCCGAGAAGGTATGTGAGGTCGAGGGTTCCTATACGGGCAAGTACCTCGCCCCGATTCTCGCGCGCGACCGCGAGCGGATGGCAAGGGCGTAGGGGGCTCTCGTGGCGAAGAAAGACAAGGTCCAGAAGACGAACGCCATGCGCGAGCTCGAGCGCGGCGGCGTGGCCTACACCCTTCAGAGCTACGACGTCGAGGGCGAGGACCTCTCGACGGGCGTGGGGGTGAGGATATCCGAGGCCCTGGGAGAGGACCCCGACACCGCATTCAAGACGCTCGTGACGGTGACCCCCTCGGGCGGTCACGTGGTCTGCTGCATACCGGTCGCCACGGAGCTCGACCTCAAGAAGGCCGCCGCCGCGGCAGGGGAGAAGAGCCTCTCGATGATGCACGTGAGGGACCTCGAGCCGACCACGGGGTACGTGAGGGGCGGCTGCACCCCGGTGGGCATGAAGAAGCGCTTCCCCACGCTGATCGACGAGACCGCCCAGCTGTTCGACGAGATTGGCATATCGGGCGGAAGGCGCGGCATCTCGCTGCGCCTGAACCCCGAGGAGCTGGCTACATATATTGATGCAAAATTCGCGGACCTCACCCGCTAGGGCGCGGCGGCGGGTTTATCCAGGCTTGCGTGGAATGAGGGGGCATCACACCGTTTACCTTGATAAATGTTGCGCTGAACGCACTCTATCCGTATTTTTTGCGGCTCTAGGCGCACTGTAGAGTGTATGTGAAAACCTCTCGTTTTAGGCTAGGTGTCCGAATGTGTGAAATAGAGTACTAAGCTACGCATTTCATGGCTAACTCGTTTCGGAAGGAGCGATAGTGCATAGCGCAAAGAAGATCATGAACGTTTCTGGCAAGACAATCGCTGCTGCCGCGGTCAGCGCGGCTCTTGTTTTCTCCTCGGCCCCCATCGCGTTGGCGGATACGGCGTCGTCGCTCGAGCAGGCTCGCACTCAGCTGAACTCGCTTCAGTCGCAGTCCGACATCGCAACTCAGCAGCTCGAGGCAAATCGGGCCAATCTTGAGGAGACCGAGGAGAACATCTCCGAGCTTACCGGCAAGATTGCGGACACCGAGGTCAAGCTTGGGCAGGCAAAGTCCAACCTGAGCGCAACCGTCTCCTCATCCTATAAGAACGAGACCTCCCTGCTCTCGATCATCCTCGGCGCAGACAGCATCGAGGACTTCGTCTCGAAGATCTACTACGCCAACAAGGTCTCTGGTGCCCAGGCGGAGCTCATCAACAACGTCAAGGTGCTGCAGGCCCAGTACGACGGCGAGAAGCACGACCTCGAGGCGCAGAAGGAAGAGCAGGAGCAGCTCGTTTCCGAGCAGGCCTCCAAGGTCGCCGCGCTCGACTCGGCTCGCGCGGAGCAGCAGAGATACGTTAACAGCCTCTCCGCGGAGCTCCAGGCAGAGCTCGAGGCCGCGCGCAAGGCCGAGGAGGAGGCTCGCAACGCTGCCGCGCAGGCGGCCATCCAGGCCGAGCGCGAGAGCGGCGGTCCCTCGGCCAACGCCAACCCCTCTGCTTCGTCGAACAGCGCTCCTGCAAACAGCGCTCCCTCCAATAACAGCGCGCCGGCCGACAACGGTGGTTCGGACGACTGGAGCTCGGATGACTCGGGCGGCTCTTACTCGGACTACAACGACTACAGCAATAACTACTCGTTCTCTTCTGGCGGTATGCAGGATGCGG
>JAGAWD010000255.1 GCA_017941585.1 Olsenella sp.
ACCACTGCTCATAGCACTCGGCGTCAAAGGCCCCGGCGGGATATCGACCAAAGTCTCGCCAGTACTCATACAGATACCTTGGATGGATTACCTTGAAGTCGCTGTTTTCATCCTTTCCCCCAAGCGAGGTGAGGAAGTAGAAGCACCCATCAATCTCTGGTAGTCTTACGGAGAAGGTGACCTCGCGAACCCGGCCATCTACGCCACTGTTGGAGGGCACAATCTGATCTTCGAGGACGAGGCAGGAGTCCGCAAGCGCATGACCGGAGGTGTCGTGCACGCTCATGCGCGGCGTCGCGTCCGGGCATGCCATTGCAAACCGCACGTGAACGCGCCACACCACCGAACCATCCGCCATGCGCCACGCACCGCTCACGACAATCGGAGATGCCGACACATCGCGCCTGGACTCTATGCCGCGCATGCGCGCCGCAAGCTCCGGCATGCGCTTCGTGAGCAATCGGGAGTTCACCTTGCTGCGCAATACGTTGAAGGGAATCTCGAGAAGAGCAGACGATACCCTCTTTCGATCAAATATGCATGCCTCGACGTCACGGTCAATCAGTGGCAGGACAAGCACCCACCTACGCTCGCCCGACTCGCAATAATTACCGGAACAGCCGTCAGACACGAGTTTGCAGGGTACGAACCGTCCGTCGAACGTATGCGCACGCGCATACGGTTCAAGCGATGCGTCGGTGCTCTTGAGGAGGACGTACCCGTACCCCTCGCCCCTGCACATGGCGACCTGTTCAATTCTGCTCATCTGCGCTCCCAACTTCTTACACGCCCCCCAACACAAGTCGCCGTCAGAGCCCGCCGAGCACCGTAAAGGCGATGCGCGCCAAATAGAGGCAGTTAAACGAGCCAAATCCAATGAGCATGGGCAACTTCATGTCTTTCCGGACGGCAAGGGACGAGTTTCGCACGGCAAGATACACTAGCGGGAGGACAGGAATGAAGTAGCGGCCCTGAACCCCCTCGATACACGGATTGCCCTCAGGGGTCCAGCCAACGAACATGCTCATCTCGAGCGCAAATAGCACAAGGGCGAAGACAACGGCAAAAAGGACCCTCTCCCTCCCCTTAGGGAACGCCTTGTCGCTCGGATCGCTCACGAACCCAAACACTGCGAGGAGGAAGAGAACCACGATCTCGCGTCTGCTGGCAACAAGATTCCCCTGCAGCCATCCCAGGGATCCACCCAGGACATGCAGCAGGTAGTCATCGCCCTGTCTCCAGAAGGTACGTGCAAGAATCTTGAGGAATCCCAGAGGGGCCTGGAGAATATAAGAGGCCGAGTAAAAGACCGCGCGCCCAGGCCCCGAGACGCCAGAGGTCGCCGCCGCATCCGTCTTGACCGCGCCCGGAAAGAGCATGTTCACCATCGTGACCATCCTGGTCAAGAGTATCGCGGCGGCAGGCAGGGCGAAGGCCAGCGCCTTGAACAGAATTGCCGTTCGACGGCTCGAAAACCTCTGCGACGGCACAAGCAGCACGATCAGCACAAGGGCCGTATAGACCACCTTGCAGGGGGCCAGCAGTGTCGCGACTACGAGATAGGAGGCCATGTGCCTCGTTCGAATACGGTCTTCTCCATACAGCATTCTCAGCGTGAGGGCAAGAAGCAGAAACGAGAGGCCTATGACGGTGCTGTCATAGGAATACGAGCCGAGCACGTGCAGGGTTATGGGAAGCAGGCTCACGCACATCATGACGTTCCTGCCAACCGGCGTGACCTTTACGGCAAGTATGATAAGTGCCGCACCAACGACCAGATTAAATAGGCGTCCAACGTAGAAGAGCATGATTCCGCTAAGGTTGAAAAGCCTGGCGATGTTGATGCCGATTGCCGCAAATACCCTGGTCTGCACAGGGTCGCTCGTCACATCGAGGCCCTTGTACCAAAAGTTTTCGAAGGACGAGACGGGGACGTACCCCTCCTGGCTTGCAAAGACGGAGAAGTCCCGACCGACGTTTCGCCATGCGTCCTCCGAGACGACGAACGTCAGGTCGTCGTCCATGAAGCGCACGTCCTCTTTGCGGGCGGATTCGAGCTCGACGCCCGGCGCCATGACGTTGGCGTACTTGTAGGCGTGAACGAAGTGGTATCCCTCATCGGGAACAGCGCCAGGCGGAAAGAAGAACGCGAAAACCAGACCAAGCAGCAGGAGTACTACAGCATAGACGGGAACGATCATGTCACGCGCCGGATCCAGGCGGCGCCAGCGGGCGTATCCATAGAGTCCAAGCGGCAAAAGAATCGCCAGGCCCACAAGAACGCCAACGCGAATGGCTGGAACGCTCGCAAAGAGATAAATGCCGGCAACTAGGGCGAGCGCGGCAAAGCCGAGCGCCCATGCGAGTGTCCACGCATCACCCGAAGCGCCTCCGTCAGGCGGCAACTCGAGAGACAACTCTGTAGCAGGCGAGTCAGGGGTCTGAGCGGCCCCGTCCTTCCGACCATGTCGCATGCTAGCACCTACTGGCCCTGCTTGGCGTACTTGGCCTCGGTGGCCTCCTTCGCGGGGCGCCACCAGTCCTCGTTGTCGCGGTACCACTGGATGGTCTGGTCGAGCCCCTCCGAGAAGTCCGTGTGGATGGGCTCCCAGCCGAGCTCCTCGACGAGCTTGGTGTTGTCGATCGCGTAGCGGCGGTCGTGGCCGGGGCGGTCGCGCACCCAGTCGAAGGCGTCGGCCGGCTGGCCCATGCGCTCGAGGATGGCGCGCAGCACGTCGATGTTGCTGCGCTCGCCGTTGGCGCCGATGAGGTAGGTCTCCCCCATGCGGCCCTTGGTGAGGATGTCCCAGACCCCGCGGGAGTGGTCCTCGGTGTGGATCCAGTCGCGCACGTTCCTGCCGTCGCCGTAGAGCTTGGGGCGGATCCCGCAGATGACGTTGGTGATCTGCCTGGGGATGAACTTCTCCACGTGCTGGTAGGGACCGTAGTTGTTGGAGCAGTTCGAGATCGTGGTGCGCAGGCCGTACGTGCGCGTCCACGCGCGCACGAGGAGGTCGGAGCTCGCCTTGGTGGAGCTGTAGGGGGAGCTCGGCCTGTACGGGTCGTCGGGGCGGAACCTGCGCGGCTCGTCGAGCGCGAGGTCCCCGTAGACCTCGTCCGTGCTCACGTGGTGGTAGCGTACGCCGTACCTGCGCGCGGCCTCGAGGAGCCGGTAGGTGCCGACGACGTTGGTCTGCACGAACGGGTCGGGGTTCGCGATGGAGTTGTCGTTGTGCGACTCCGCGGCGTAGTGGACGATGGCGTCGTGGCCGGGGACGAGGCGGTCGAGCAGCTCCGCGTCGCAGATGTCGCCCACGACGAGCTCGACGCGGTCGGCGGGGAGCCCCTCGATGTTCCTGGGGTTGCCCGCGTAGGTGAGCTTGTCGAGCACGGTCACGTGGACGTTGGGATGGTTCTCGACCACGTAGTGCACGAAGTTGCTCCCGATGAAGCCGCAGCCGCCCGTTACGATGATGTTTTCGAACTCCTCTGCCATGCGAGGGTCCCCCTTCTCTCGGTGGGTGTTTGGTCGCGGTCCTAGCGACCCTGGTCGGATAGCCTGTCGGAGAGGTACTCGGCGAGCTCGTCCTCCCAGTCGCGCGGCGCGAAGCCCGCGGAGGCGATCTTGTCGAGGGAGAGCGTCGAGAAGCGCGGGCGGGGCGCGATCGGCCCCTCGGCCGAGGCGTAGTACTCCCCGGTCGTGACCGGCGCGACGGCGCCCCCGTTGCCGTTCCTGGCGTCGAACACCCTGCGGGCGATCTCGGCCCAGCTCTCGGGGTCGCCGGAGCCCGTGAGGTCGTAGGTGCCGAAGGGCGCCGGCGAGGACGCGAGGGTCGAGCCCTCGCGGTAGCCGAGCAGGTGGAAGATGCCCCTGGCCATCTCGTCGGTGAAGGTGAGGCGGCCGAACTGGTCGTCCACCACCGTCACCTGGTCAAGCGCGTCGTCGGGGTCGGCGCAGCGGTCGGAGAGCGCCGCCATGGTGCGCACGAAGTTCCTGCCGTCGCCGATGACCCAGCTCGAGCGAACGACGTAGTGCCTGGGGCAGCCCGCGACGGCGAGGTCGCCGGCGGCCTTGGACTGGCCGTAGACGGAGAGCGGCGCGAGCGGCTCGGCCTCGTCGTGCACCTCGCGGGTGCCGTCGAAGACGTAGTCGGAGCTGACGTGCACCAGCGTGACGCCGTGCTCGGCGCAGGTGCGCGCCATGAGCGAGGGGCCGGTCGCGTTGGCCGCCCAGCAGGCGGGGCGCCCCTCCGGCGTCTCGGCCCTGTCCACGGCGGTGTACGCCCCGCAGTTGATGACCGTGCCGTAGAGGTCCCAGTCGTACTTGTCGTAGTCGGCGGGGTCGGCGAGGTCGAAGGTGTCGACGTCGCACCAGTCGAACGTCGCCGAGAGGCCCCGCTCCTCCGCCAGCGCACGGACGGCCCGGCCGAGCTGGCCGTTCGCGCCCGTCACGAGCGTGCGCCTGGGGGCCATGGGCGCAACGTCGGCGAGCATGGGGTGGCCCCTGTCGGCGTCGGAGAGCTCGCACTCGGCGAGCGGGATGGGCCACTCGATGGCGAGCTCGGGGTCCGCGAGGTTGACGAAGGTGTAGGTCCCCTTGAGCTCGGCCGACCAGTGGGCGTTCACGAGGTAGTTGTAGACCGTGCCGTCCTCGAGCGCCTGGAAGGAGTTGCCCACGCCGCGCGGGACGTAGATCGCCCTCGACGGGTCGAGCGTGCAGGTGAAGACCCTCCCGAAGGTGGCGCTTCCCGCGCGGAGGTCGACCCACGCGCCGAAGACCGAGCCGGTGACCACCGAGACGTACTTGTCCCAGGGCTCCGCGTGGATGCCGCGGGTGACGCCGCGAGCGGCGTTGAAGCTCACGTTGTTCTGGACGACGCGCAGGTCGGGGACGCCCAGCGCGACCATCTTGGCGCGCTGCCAGTTCTCCTTGAACCAGCCGCGGGAGTCTCCGTGGACGGTGAGGTCGAGCACCCTGAGGCCCTCGATCCCCGTCTCCCCGACGCTCAGCTCCTTCTCGAATTCCATTGGGCTACTCCTCGCTGTCCCGGCTCGGCGCGATGCCGCCCTCGGCGACCGTCCTCAGGTGCCTGCCGTAGTCGCTCTTGCCGTAGCGCTCCGCGCACTCCAGCAGCCTCTCCCGGGAGATCCAGCCGTTCTCGAAGGCAATCTCCTCGGGGACGGAGACGGGCAGGTCCTGGGCCTGCTCGACGGTCCTGACGAACTGGCTCGCCTCGAAGAGCGACTCCATGGTGCCCGTGTCGAGCCAGGCGTAGCCGCGCCCGAGGGTGATCACGTCGAGCGTGCCGTCCTCGAGGTACATGCGGTTGAGGTCGGTGATCTCGTACTCGCCGCGCGCGGAGGGCTCGACCGCGGCCGCGAGCTCGCACACGCGGGCGTCGTAGAAGTAGAGGCCGGTGACGGCGTAGTTGCTCTTGGGGCGCTCGGGCTTCTCCTCGATGGAGACGGCGTTGTAGTCGGCGTCGAACTCCACGACGCCGAAGCGCTCGGGGTCGTCGACGCGGTAGCCGAAGACCGTCGCCCTGCCCTCCTCGGCGGAGCGCACGGCGCGCCTCAGGCGCCTCGAGAGGCCGTTGCCGTAGAAGATGTTGTCGCCGAGGACGAGCGCGCACGCCTCGCCGGCGACGAACTCCGCGCCGATCACGAAGGCCTGCGCGAGGCCGTTGGGCTCGGGCTGCACGGCGTAGGAGAGGTTCACGCCGAAGTCGGAGCCGTCCCCGAGCAGGCGCTCGAAGTTGGGCAGGTCCGCCGGCGTGGAGATGATGAGTATGTCGCGGATGCCCGCGAGCATGAGCGTGGAGAGCGGGTAGTAGACCATCGGCTTGTCGTACACGGGCAGGAGCTGCTTGCTCGTTACCGTGGTGAGCGGGTACAGGCGCGTGCCCGAGCCACCCGCGAGGATTATTCCCTTCACTCTCGTCTCCTTTGGCGATCGTGGCGTATCAGAACTTCACTCCAAACAGTCTACCAGCCCACGCCGAATGCACAAAAAACGCTCTTTGTTATCGGCGAGAAGCACCCTCCGCGTAGCCGAAGTAGAGGTTTCCCTCCCCCACGTTCGGGGTGTAGTAGGGATCCCGCCGGCTGAACTCCTCCGGAAAGCGCGATACGAGCAGCGCTGACTCCCGGACGCCTTCCGCGCGGCTCCCGGCCGACGTGCGCCGCATTGGAGCGTCGGCAAGCTCCACCAGCACGTTGTTCTGCTGCAGAACCGCTCCGCCAGATCGCGCAAGCCGCAGGCACAGGGCGACGTCGAAGGTCGTGGGCAGGTCCTCGTCGAGGCCACACGCCACGTCATCCCTGCGAACCATGAGGCACGCACCAGAGACGGCGCTCGCGCGATGCGGAAGGACGTTGTATTCGTAGTAGCCCATCGCACGTGCGGGATAGCCCTCGTACACGCGGGCGAGAAGGCGCTCCCCGCCGACGAGGTAGCCGGCGCAGGCGATAGATCCGTCCGTACGAATCACCTTTGCGCCCACGCAGGCGGCATCGCCACAGGCAAGCGGCCCCACCATCTCGTCCAGCCAGTCCGGACCCCCGAAGGCGCAGACGTTCTCGTCCAGCAGCAGCACGTATTCGCTCGTCGCCCTCTCGATCGCACGGTTGAGCGCCGCGGGCACGCCAGAGGTAGCATTCCCGCCCAAATCGCTCTCTCCTGACGAGCGAACCACCGATCCTG
>JAGAWD010000256.1 GCA_017941585.1 Olsenella sp.
ACCCCATCGGCTGGGTCGCCGAGCGCGTCGAGCGCACGTCGCGATTCGATGTGGGCGGCGACTGGCCGACGCTGCCGGAGTTCCGCGTGGTGGCCTCCGCGGGGTCCTACCTGCAGGTTTCGCTGCCGTCGGTGGGCAAGGGCATCCGCGTGGACTACGACTTCGCGGGCGGCGAGGCCGTCGTGATCGACTGCCAGGGCGAGACCGTGCTCATTGACGACGCCGACGCGCGGGACTGCGTCGCCCTGGCGAGCGACTTCTTCGCGCTGGAGCCGGGCGACTGCGTCGTCTCGACCTCCAACTGCACCTACGTGGAGACGCGCTTCTCCGAGAGGTGGGCCTAGCATGGCGGGCTCGGTGCCGACGCTCTACCGGTTCGACCGGTGGGACGAGCGGATCGGGCTGCTTCGCGTGGTGGGCGAGCTCGTGCACACCGAGGAGCTGAACGGCGAGGATACGCTCGAGTTCTCAAGCTACGACGTGCCCAGCAAGGGCGACCGTCTGCTGTGGCTGGACAACGGGACCTGGCGCGAGCACGTGGTGGTGAGGACCGACGAGCCGGTGGCGGGGCTCTGCAGCGTGTACGCGGAGTCGTCTCTCTGCGAGCTGCTGGACGACTTCATCGAGGAGGCCCAGCTCGTCAACCGCACGGCGCGGCAGGCGCTGGCTGCGGTGCTGGCGCCAACGAGGTGGTCTGTTGCGTACTGCGCGAGCCTGGGCACCGCCGGGGCCCTCATCTACCACCAGAACGCGCTCTGGGCGCTCCGGCGCGTGGCCGAGGTGTGGGGCGGCGAGGTCACGCCGATCATCACTGTTTCCGACGGAAGGGTTGCCACGCGATCTATCCGCCTCGATTCCCAGCGCGGCGACTGGCGGGGCCTGCGCTTCACCTACGGCAAGAACATGGCCGGCTGCACGCGCACGGTGCTCGAGCAGGACGTGTACACCGCGCTCTACGGCTTCGGGGCCGGCCTTCCCTTCACCGACGAGGATGGCAACTACAAGGCCGGCTATAGGCGCAAGCTGACCTTCGGCGACATCAACGGCGGCC
This sequence comes from Olsenella sp., assembly GCA_017941585.1. GTDB lineage: Bacteria > Actinomycetota > Coriobacteriia > Coriobacteriales > Atopobiaceae > Olsenella_J. Next base: position 1,052 of record JAGAWD010000256.1, read on the forward strand.
TGAACTACGTGGCCGACGAGGGCGCCAAGCTTGTCTGGGGGCGCTGGAACGCGGACCGCACGGCAAAGGTGCACAGCTTCGGGCAGGTGACGTTCTCCGAGGTGACCGAGCCCGAGCGGCTGCTTGCGCTGACCAGGCGGGCGCTATCGGAGGCGTCGCAGCCCAAGGTGAGCTACGAGGTGGACGTGGCCGCCTTGGATGGCGACGACGCGGACCTCGGGGACACCGTGGCCGTGGTGGACACGAGCAGGTCTCCCGAGTGGCGGCTTACCGCACGCGTCGTGCGGCGCGTGCGCACCTTCGGCGAGCGGGTGGTGGCGCGGGTGACGATAGGCACCGTGGAGCCCGTGGACTACGCGCAGGTGAGCGCATTGGCGGCCGACGTGGCCACGCTGAGGGATGATGTGGTGGGCATAGATGGCAACCTGACGACGGCGGCATCGGTGACCGTGGTGGAGAACACCGTGACCACGGCGATCGACGACCTGGACGAGCTCGGGGACCTGGACTTCTGATTTCAAATGCCCCGCATTGCTGATTGAGCGGCCCCGGCCGTGGTGCGCTGGAACCCACCTGACCTGCGATCCCGCAGGCGCGTGAGCGTGAAGCGCACCACGGGCGGGACCGGACGTTGCGCGGCATGGGCCTGCGGACACGTGCGGGATGTCGCGCAACGCTTGGACGGCTCTCTGTGACACGGGCGGATGCTGTTGCCACCAGACGACGAAGGGGGCGGCATGCTCGACGGTTACGGACTTCACACGATGATATGGGACTCGGCGGACGAGCGGCTGGGCGACTTCCTGGTCGCCTCGCCGGCCGACGCCACGGGACGCGGGCTCGAACTTCACGTGCGGCAGGGCGGCGCGGCCGCCGACCTGACCGGCGCCGAGGTCTACTTCCTCTGGCGGCACAAGATGGCAGGCACGCGAGGCTGCGAGCCCATGGACGAGATCGACGCGTCGCTCGGACAGTACGTCGTGTACTACCCGGCGGCCATGCAGGAGGCCGAGGGCGCGGTGGACGCTCAGTTCATGGTGACGCACGACGGGAAGTCCATCTCCACCCGAACGTTCACGATCCGCGTTGAGCCCGTGCTCATCGGCGGGACCGAGAGCGAGGACGGCTTCACCCTGTTCGTGGAGACGATCATGCGCTATGAAGGCGCGATCGAGATCACGACCGCTGCCGCTGACGCTGCGAACGAGGCGGCCGAGGCCGCGAGCGACGCGGCGGATTCTGCAACCGCCGTCGCAAACGCGATCCAGGCGGCAGCCCAGCACGGCGACTACGACGGGGCCGACGGTGCGGACGGCTTCTCTCCGACGGCCACCATCACGCAGACCGCCGAGGGCGCGACCATCACCATCACGGACAAGAACGGCACCACGACTGCGAACGTCTCCAAGGGCGTGAAGGGCGACAAGGGAGACACGGGCGACACAGGTCCCCAGGGTCCCAAGGGCGACACCGGCGACCAGGGGCCGCAGGGAATCCAGGGCCTGACCGGTCCGCAGGGGCCCAAGGGCGACACCGGAGAGACTGGTGCCACGGGACCGCAGGGACCCAAGGGCGATACAGGTGCCACAGGGCCACAAGGACCCAAGGGCGATACCGGTGAGACTGGCCCACAAGGCCCCCAAGGCATCCAAGGCGAGACGGGCGCCACCGGTGCGACGGGTCCGCAGGGCCCGAAAGGTGACACTGGCGACGCGGGGGCGACCGGACCGCAGGGCCCGAAGGGTGACACTGGCGACACGGGACCCCAAGGCGCTACCGGACCCGCCGGCGCAAACGGTACTTCCTGCACACACAGCTGGGACGGCTCGGTGCTGACGGTGACGAGCGCATCGGGCACGAGCTCGGCAGACCTGCGCGGGCCGCAGGGAATCCAGGGCGTCCAGGGCGCCACCGGTCCCCAGGGCGAGACCGGGCCGCAGGGCATTCAGGGAGAGACCGGCGCCACGGGACCGCAGGGGCCAAAGGGCGACACCGGCGACGACGGAACGAATGCCACGATTACTGGTGCGAGCGCGACCGTTGATGCGAATACCGGCACACCCTCCGTGAGCGTCACGCTGGGCGGCACGGCGTCTGCCAGGACGTTCGCCTTCGCGTTCCACAACCTCAAGGGCGAGACCGGCGCCACGGGGCCGACCGGGCCACAGGGGCCGGCGGGAGCGACGCCGGACCTCTCCGCCTACGCCACCAAGCAGTACGTGGACGACGCGATCGCCGCTTTGGCGAACCTCGATGAAGAGGAGTTCTAGGCATGGCTGTTGGAACCGTATCGACGCGCATTCTCACCGACATTGCCAACGCGATCCGCTACCAGGCGGGCGTGGCGACCACATACAAGCCGAGGGAGATGGCGGCGGCCGTATCTGCGCTCGACGGCACCGACGCCGGCGACTACCAGGCGCAGCCTTACATGACGCTTGAGTCCGGCGTGCTGCCGGAGTCGGTGTTCTCGGACATCGCGGACGCCATACGCGGGCAGAACGGGCTCTCGACGCTTTACGCACCGGGCGACATGGCCACTGCCATTCTGGCGCTCGAATGGGACGTGGGCTACAAGATCCGCGGCCTCCTCCTGGACGACGGGACCTTCGAGATCAACTACTACGAGCGGCGCACGAGCGTCACCGGCGGGCGCATCGTGCAGGTCTTCGAGATCGACCCGGCGGGCTATTCTTCTGCCAGCGCGAGGTCGTACGATTCCATCAAGCTGCTGGTGAAGAAGGTCTACATCGACAGCACCATCGGGAGCCTGGGCCTGACCAACTGCGCGTACTGGTTCAATGCGTTCGCCAACTGCACCGAGGTGCGCGGCTTCGAGAACCTCTCCGGCATCAAGACGGCCACGCAGATGTTCTCGAGCTGCGGGAGCCTGGAGACGATTTACGCCACGAGCTACACCAACGCGATCACCAGCGGCTCCTCCATGTTCTACAGCTGCAACCGCCTGGTGGGCGGAGCCGACGGCTTCGTGCCGACGATGACGAGCGCGGGAAGCGTCTGCAAGCTGGGCGCGGGCGGGGTTCTCACCGACCCGAGCAACGACAACCGCACGTGGTTCTACGCGCACTTCTACGACGACGGAGGCGGCGTCGTCACCGCGAGCTCCACACCCGACGCGACACGCGAGCTCCTGGCCTCGAACCGTATCTGCGCCATCGGCAAGTACCAGGCCATGGGCTTCACGCCCTGGGACGGAAACGTGGACACGCACCGGCAGAAGCTCACGAGCGTGGCCTTCGCGGCCGACATGGCCACGTTCTCGTACCTGAACCTCAACTACATCTTCTACAGCTGCACCAACCTGGCAAGCGTCACGGGCCTGGGCAACCTCACGGGTGTGCGCTCGATGCGCTACACATTCAGCTCCTGCGCATTCACGGCAATCAACTTCCGGGGCTTCGACCCGTCGACGCTGACGGACCTGTTCTACTGCTTCTCGGGCTGCTCCTCGCTCACGACGATCTACGCGGACAGCACGTGGGCGCTGCCTTCGAGCGGCATCAGCGGCACGCAGTGCTTCTACGGCTGCAGGGCGTTGGTAGGCGGAAACGGCACAGCATGGTCGAGCTCGAACGTCAGCTACACGTACATGCGGATCGACCGGGCCGGGCAGGCGGGGTACCTGACGGCGGCGTGACCGATCGCTCACCAAACCTGGAGGCGATATTCATCGCCAGCCCCAGAGATGCGCCACGTGATTCCCGTTGCAGCCGCCACCAGCCTTGCGTCATGTGACACGAGCAAGAGCGCGGCGGGGTAAGCGGCGAGCATGCGCTCCAGCGCCACAGTCGAGCCGAGATCGAGGTGGTTCGTGGGCTCGTCCATCACGATGAGCTCGGGCCTGTCAAGGATGCCCAGGGCGAGCATGAGCTTGCGCATTTCCCCGGGGCTTATGGTGTCGCCCTCCAGGATGCGCTCGGGCTCCGAGTTGAGCTGCGCCACGATCGAGAGCACGCGACCTCGGCGGGCGTCCGGGAGGTCGTGCAGTGTGGCAAGGGCGGCGCGCTTGTCCGCCTCGCTGGGTTCCTGGGGGATGTAGAGCGTCCTCGTTCCGTCTGGAAGGCGGCCGACGACTCGCTTGACCAGCGTCGTCTTGCCGGTGCCGTTGTCGCCGACGAGTCCGATGTGGTCGGTATTGCCGATGTGCAACGCGGGCACGCTCAAGGTGGCGTCGCCGAGGGCCAGCGTCTGCGGTTCCATGCGCAGGAGCACCCTTCGCCTGCTGGGTGCGGCGTCGAGCCACACGTCGGCGTCGTAGCGCTTCTCCACATGCGTTGCCGCAAGTCTTGCCTCGGCCGTCGCAAGCCTGGCCTCCATCCTCGACGACAGCCTTCCCGCTTTGCCGTCCTGGCCGGAGACCACGGCGATGCGCTTCTTGCAGCGAGCGTCGCTGTCGTGCTTGCCCACGCCCTTGAGGCTGCGCTTTCCCGCCGAGCGGGACGCCTCCTCGCGGCGGCGAATGGCCTCGCGCTCGATCCGGGCCTTCTCCCTGCGGGCGACCTCGCGCGCTTGGACGGCGCTCGCACGCTCGAGCGATGCCTGGCCTTCCGCCTGGGTGTAGCTGCCCGGCCGCATGGTCGCGGTGCCGCCCCTCACGAACAGGCACTGCGTGCAGAGGGCGTCCAGCAGCTCGCGATCGTGGGAGACGAGGAGCCCTATGCCGCCGAAGCGCGCGAGCGCCGACGATATGGCATGCCGCGTGCTTGCGTCCACGTGGTTCGTCGGCTCGTCCACGGCGAGCACGTCGGGGGCGGCCCAGAGGGCGCAGGCCACCTGGAGCCGCTTCTGCTGGCCACCCGAGAGCGTGTCGTATCGCCAGGGCCAGTCTTCCTCGATGCCGAGGTCCCGGCGGAGGCGCGTGGCGTGGCCGTCATATGAGAGCGCGAAGTCCTCCAGGTTCTGCGGGGGCTCGGTCGCGTCTTGAGGGCAGTACAGGGACAGGAGTAGCGGCGAGACGGAGCCCGAGTCTGGCCGCAGGATCCCACACGCCACGAGGGCGAGGGTCGTCTTTCCGCCGCCGTTGTCGCCGACGATGCCGGTCCATCCCTGGGGAAAGGTCGCCGACACCTCGCGCAGGGCGGGCTCTGCCGCCGTTGGGTACGTGTACTCGATGCTCGAGAGGTTGAGTTGCATGGTGCCTCCGGTTCTGCGGGAGGCCATGCGGGGCAGCAGGGCTAGGTCCGTTCGATTTGGAATATGTGGATTGAGGTCGTGCATGGACATGCGATGCTGCACCCGTTCGGGCATGGCCGCCTGCGATGACGCTTGATCAACGGGTGGTTGTGGGCATCGCTAGTTCTTCATGCACCTGGTCCCTTCTCTTGCCGGCGCTTGCCAAAGGCCCCGGCTGGTACGACTAAGCTGATTATACCCTCGTGAAATGTTGCGGGCAATGCATATGCCATGTCCCGAACGACCTTGTGACGCCATAGGACGATGCCTCCTGAGGACGAAGAGTCGATCTCGGGAGGCAGTTCTTTTATGGAGTCAATCATCGTGGCGTGCATTACCGGTGTCGTGACGCTGATCGGGGTGATCCTTTCCAACTCCAAGAGCCGTGCCGTCATGGAGGTCAAGCTCGACGCCCTCACGGAGAAGGTCGAGAAGCACAACCAGGTCCTTGAGCGCACCTACGCGCTCGAGCAGGACATGGCTGTCGTGAAGCACGACATCGAGTCCTTGAAGGGAAAGGCGGGCTGACATGAACGAGTTTCTGGCAAGCAACGAGTGGTACTGGCGCCTGGCGCGCACGATCGTGCAGGGGGTGCTTGGCGTGGTCATCGCCAACATCGACCTGATCATGGGCTGGTGCATCCTGGACCCGAGCGTGAGGGGCCTGGTCGTGGCCCTGGTGATGGCTGTCCTTTCTCCCATCATGGCCGCGCTCGGCGGGGGCGACGAGGACATCGTGATCCCGAGGGGCGGCAGCCATGGGGCTTAACGGCATCGACATCTCCAGCTGGCAGGACGACCTTGTCGTCTCCGCTATGGCCACGTGCGACTTCGTCATCGTGAAGGCGACCGGCGGCGCGGGCTATGCCAACGAGTGCTTCCGCCGGCACGCCGACGAGACGCTTGCGGCCGGCAAGCTGCTTGGCTGCTACCACTACGCCCGCGACCGTGGGTACGAGGGATCGGCCGAGGCCGAGGCGGACTGGTTCATTTCGGCGTTCGAGCCTTATATCGGCAAGGCGATCCCGTTCCTGGACTGGGAGGCTGATGCCCTGAATCTGGGGCCATCCTGGGCGAAGAAATGGCTCGACCGCGTGAAAAGCAAGACCGGCGTGACACCTGGCATCTACACGAGCAAGAGCGTGCTCTTCTCATATGACTGGTCTGCCATCGCCAAGACGTACCCGCTCTGGGTGGCCCAGTACCCCAACTACGAGGACACAGGTTTTCTGGATGAGCCCTGGACTGACGGCTGGGACTTCGGGGCGTGGGACTCTCCGCTGATCTTCCAGTACACGGGAACCGGGCGCATACCAGGCTACGGCGGGCATCTTGACCTGGATCTCTTCTACGGCACCAAAGACGACTGGCGGAGGCTCTGCGCGGTTGCCGGTGCCTCCGCTGTCACCGAGGAGGTGAAGACCGTGAGCATATCAAGGGCCAACGTGGCCGCACAGATCATGGAGCACCTCTGCACCTGCCCGCTGCATGGCTACTCGCAGCCCGGGCGGCACGGGACATCGGGCTATTGCAACGTCAACACCGACGCGGGCGCGATCAAGGTGACCAAGGGCGACCGTGATTGCTCGTCTGCGGTTTGCGAGGCGTGGGAGCTGGCGCTGGCGGGATCTCCCTACGACGGCCTGATCACCCGCTACAACTGGACCGGCGGCATGCGGGAGATGTTCGTGGGCTCGGGGCTCTTCTCGTGGAAGCCGATGAGCTTCAACGCGCAGCGCGGCGACATCTACCTGGACGAGAGCTCGCACACTGCCATGTGCGTGCGCAACGACGGGACCGCCGACCTGCTGGCCGAGTTCTCGATCTCCGAGACCGGCGGCATCGACGGCGAGCCCGGCGACCAGACCGGGCGCGAGAGCTGGGTCCACGACTACTACTCCGGGCACTGGGACGGCATTCTCCATTACAACGGCAAGGCCGACGTGGGCAGCGCCTCAACCCCTACCGGCTCTGGTGCGCCCTCCGGCGACGTGTCAGAGCTTGCGGCGAGGGTCATCGCCGGAGATTTCGGCAATGGCGATGCTCGCAGGGCCGCTCTGGGCAGCCGGTACGACGAGGTCCAGGCGGAGGTCAACCGGATCCTGTCCGGCGGCTCTTCCTCTGGCTCCTACGACGTGGACGCCCTCGCTCGGCGCGTCATCGCCGGCGAGTTCGGAAACGGCGACGAGCGGAAGCGGCGCCTGGGCGACAAGTACTCGGCAGTGCAGAAGCGGGTGAACGATATCCTCGGCGCCTCGGGCGCGAGCACGACCTCCATGGATGTCGACGCCATGGCACGCGCGGTGATCCGCGGCGACTACGGCAACGGCGAGGAGCGCAGGCGCAGGCTCGGCTCGTACTACTCGATAGTGCAGGCCCGCGTGAACGAGATGCTGTCATGAGGCGGCGGCTCGAGTTCTGGGCAGACCAGGTGGGATGGCTCCTGGGCGACGTGGCGTGCCTGGCGATGGTCGTGCTGTTCCTGCCCGTGGTGCCGGTGTTCAAGGCGTTCGAGCGTGGCAAGCGTGCGGGCAAAGGCGAATGAAATGCGGGAGGCCGCCTATCAGCTCGATAGACGGCCTCCCTGCTTGCTGTGTGGGCTCGGACTAGCTCAGCGGCTCGAGCTCGCGGTAGAGCGGGTCTCCGTCGCCCACGAGCACATCCCACCACCAGTCTGCGCTCTCAACTCCCGACTG
>JAGAWD010000257.1 GCA_017941585.1 Olsenella sp.
CGTGGCACGAACGGGGGCCCGAAATCTCGCAAATCCGGCGCCATGGCACCATTTCGCCCGATTTGCGTGATGGTTTGTGCCATGGCGTCGGATTCCTGAGATGGGAGGCCCCTTTTCTGCCATCCCGCCCGATTTGCGAGATGGCCCGTGCCATAGCTTCGGATTTGCGAGATGGCCCGTGCCATAGCGACGGATTTGCGTGATGGCCCGTGCCATAGCTTCGGATTTGCGAGATGGCTTCTGCCGCACGTTCTGGTAATGCGAGACGTTCTGGGAAAGACATGTGACGACCTGCCCATTCGTTCCTCATGCGCTATGGCTTGCGACGCGATTGTCTTCCCGCAGGGAAATCGCTCGGCACTTTTCCAGGAGAGCTCTCCGTTAGGTTGGCGAACATTTCTTCCCAGTTTTTGAGACTGTTTTAACGAAACCGCTCGTCAGAGCGCTTTCTCGTATTGAGGGCGAATGCGGGCAGATGCCCTTCATGTTGACTGGGAGATCGAAAGCGAATCCCACGCGCTCCATGTTCAATGGGGTGTCTACTCGTTGAGGCTGGCGTCCCGTGGGTCGCAACTTGCAGGAGAGCTTTTTCCGCGATGTCTGAATCCGTTGCGTGCGTTTTCGTGCGCCTGCCGTCTACGGAGAATTGTCTGCCGTCTAAGCAATATGAGTGTTTTTGCGATTCCCCTCCTTGGCTCTTGCGCTATTTTGTCTTTGGAGGGTATAACAAAAACATACCAAGTCATACCATAATCGTAGCAACGGGAGATTTGTGAAAGAGAAGATGACCCCAATCGTGGCCAAGGTGATGCCTGCCGAGAAAGACAGGTTTTTCGAGGCGACAGAACTAATTGGAACCACACCCTCGAATGCCATTCGCATGTTCATTGCGGCGTTCAATCGTGCCGGTACCTTTCCCTTTGAGATATCGGCTCCTGTCCAGGGAGAGATGGTGAACAAGGATGCGGTCTAGGATTCGCTGGCACATATTGAGCTTTGCTATGCGTCTGGCTAGGCTGCTGCCGTGTTCAGCCACCTCGCGCCTGCGGAACCTGTCGGTAAGCACGTGCATGAACCGGATGTGGTTGAGCTAGCGCCTAGTCATGCCTTACCGTGCTCGATGCCTGCCGATTTCGGGCGCGTCGAGAACGTCGATACATTGATTACGAGATCCTGAGGCCGCCTGCGGGTGGCTTTTTTCTTATGGCTCTCCACGGTTTCGTGTCCGAAAGCGCGGAGGGCCAACCTCTGTTTCAAAATTGTGTTTCAAAAGCGCGGTGAGTGACCCCCTTCACCGCTGCGAATTGCCGTGGGTGAAGTTAGAATGCTGTACAAATTGGTTCTGCGAGAAGAAGGAGCGGATATGGAAGAACCAAGGCCTGGCACTGGCGGAGAGACGTACGTCCCCTACGAAAGCCGCGTCGGCAACGAATCCCTCGTCTATTTCACGCGCGACCTCTCGGCCAAGGGGCTTCGCAAGGCCTACGAGAAGGTCAGCGCCGACATCGTCGGCAAGGTCGGCGTGAAGCTCCACACGGGGGAGAAGAACGGTCCAAACATCATCCCCCGCCCCTGGGTTCGCGATCTGCTTGCGGCCGATCTGCCCGACGCCAGTATCATCGAGACGAACACCTACTATGACGGCGACCGCTACACCACGGAGCGGCACCGCGAGACCCTCAAGGTGAACGGTTGGGACTTCTGCCCCGTCGACATCATCGACGACAAGGCGACGGCAGATCTACCTGTCGTAGGCGGGAAGTGGTTCGACCACATGACGGTGGGCGCGGGTCTGCTCGACTACGACTCCATGGTCGCGCTCACGCACTTCAAGGGACACACCCAGGGTGGCTTCGGCGGCTCGAACAAGAACATCGGCATCGGCTGCGCCGACGGCCGCATTGGCAAGAAGATGATCCACACGTGGCCGGGCCAGGGCCAGTGGAGCATCGCCACCGAGGAGTTCATGGAGCGCATGTGCGAGTCGACGAAGGCCACCATTGACCACTTCGGCAAGCATGTGACCTACGTGAACGTCATGCGCAACATGTCCGTCTCGTGCGACTGCGAGGGCACCTCCGCGGCTCCCGTGGTCACGCCGAACGTGGGTATCCTCGCTTCGACCGACATCCTGGCCGTCGACCAGGCCTCAGTCGACATCGTCTATGCCATGCGGGAGGACGAGCATCACGATCTGGTGGAGCGCATCGAGAGCCGCCATGGCCTGCGTCAGCTCTCCTACATGAAGGAACTGGGCATGGGCAACGACCGCTACGTGCTGATCGACCTCGACAACGACGAGAGGCGCATCTATCCTGCCGATGCCGTCCAGGGTCTCGTCCCGTTTGCCGGCTAGCCACGAGTTCGCAGGCTGCCTCGCGGAGCGAGGGGCGCGGGTTGTTGCGTGGCCACGAGCCGTTGCGCTGCTTTTAGAGGCAGGCGTCCTCGATGGCGCGGCGCAGCTCGGCCACGCCGGCGCCCGTCTCTGAGGACGTGACGATCATCTGGTTCGGATCGAGGCCGAACTGCCTGGCGAGAGACGAGCGCTGCTGCGCCTGCTTGCTGCGGCTGAGCTTGTCCGCCTTGGTGAGCGCGACAACGAACGGCAGCTCGGCCTCCGTCAGGTACGCGAGCATGTCGCGGTCGAGCTGCTGGGCGTCGTGGCGGATGTCGACGAGGGCGACGACGAGGTTGAAGCTGCGCTCCTGCTCGAAGTAGCCTCCGATGAGGTCGGCCCATCGCCGCTTCTCGGCGCGGGAGACTTTCGCGAAGCCGTAGCCCGGCAGGTCGACGAAGCGCACGCCGTCGACGTCGAAGAAGTTGATGTTGGCGGTCTTTCCCGGCTGGCTCGACACCTTCGCGAGCTGCTTGCGCCCGATCAGCTTGTTGAGCAGGGACGACTTGCCCACGTTGGAGCGACCGACGAAGGAGACCTCAGGCGCGGTGGGCTCGGGGAGCTGTGCGAGCGTGCCGTATGATGCCTCGAATCGTGCCGTGTCGTACCTGAGTCTTGCCATGTCTCCTCCTTGGGGCGTAAAGGTTTCCTGTTGATTGTACTTGAGCCGTGGGGCGCCGCCGTCACCCCAAACGGGGTACACTCACAACAATCATGCGAAGAGTGAGGTGGGTGGTCCCATGGACATCAGACAGCAGATTCACGAGATGAAGCTCAGCGCTCCCGAGATGGCCGCGTCCTCGATCGTGAGGCGCAATCGCGCGCTCGCCCTCATGGCCGAGGCGCTCGAGGAGAACCGAGAGAAGATCTTCTCCGCCAACGAGAGGGACATGGCCGCGGCACAGGAGGCGGGGGTCGCGCCGACGGTGCAGAAGCGCCTGCGCTACGACGAGGGCAAGCTGGCCGACGGCATCGAGGGCCTGCGCCAGCTGCAGGAGCTCGAGGACCCGGTGGGCAGGGTCCTGCTCGCGCGCGAGCTCGACGAGGGGCTCGTCCTCAAGCGCATCACCTGCCCCATCGGCGTCATCGGCGTCATCTTCGAGGCACGTCCGGACGCGCTCGTCCAGATATCGTCGCTGTGCATCAAGAGCGGCAACTGCGCCGTGCTCAAGGGCGGAAGGGAGACCGCCAACACCAACCGCGTGCTGTTCGAGCTGATTCGATCCGCCGTGGCAAAGGCCGGCCTTCCCGATACCGCCCTCCTGCAGGCGGAGCTCCACAGCGAGATCGACGAGCTCCTGCAGTGCGACGAGGACGTCGACCTGCTCATCCCGCGCGGCTCGAACGAGTTCGTGCGCTACATCATGGATCACACGCGCATTCCCGTCATGGGCCACTCCGCGGGCGTGTGCCACGTCTACGTCGACCGGGACGCCGACCTCGACATGGCCGTGCGCGTGGTGGTGGACGCAAAGACGCAGTATCCCGCCGTGTGCAACGCTGCGGAGACGCTTCTTGTGGACGAGCCGGTGGCGGAGGAGTTTCTCCCCAGGGTCGCAGCGGCCCTCGCCGAGAGGGGTGCGCGCCTGCGCGGGACGCAGGAGGTGGCGGACCTGGTCGCCGCCGCGAACCTTTCTTCCGACGTGCCTGCGGTCGAGGTCATGGCCGACGACGAGTTCTCTCGCGAGTATGGCGACCTCGTCATGGGGTGCAAGGTCGTCGACGGCGTGAAGAAGGCCGTCTCGCACATCAACCGCTATGGGTCGCACCACACCGACGCGATCGTCACCCGAAACGGCGTGTCTGCCGAGTACTTCATGCAGATGGTCGACTCCGCCGGCGTCTACCGCAACTGTTCCACGCGCTTTGCGGACGGCTTCCGCTACGGCTTTGGCGCCGAGGTGGGCATCAGCACAGGCAAGCTCCATGCGCGCGGCCCCGTGGGCCTCGACGGCCTCGTGACGTACAAATATCGCCTCGTGGGCGAGGGGCACGTCGTGGCAGACTACGCCTCGGGCGAGAGGGAATTCAGGTACCGCGAGCTGTAGCCTTTCCTCTGGCGGTCGATGGCGTTACTGGTCCCGGCGCTCGCTCTCGAGCAGCTCCTCGATGAAACCGACCTGGTAGCGCAGGAAGACGACCTCGCCCTCCTCCTGGGTGCGGTCGAGGTCGACGTCTCCCGAGATGCCGAAGTCGCGCTCGCCATCCTCGTCGAGTAACATCTGTCGGACGTGCCAGACGTGGCGGCCCCCGCCGTCGCCTTGCTCGTCGGCCTCGTCGAGAAGGAAGAGGTCGGCCGCATGGGCGTCTCCCGTGAGGAGGACCTCCTCGTGGGCGTCGCGGTATGCCTCGAGGGCCCGCGCCCAGCGCGGCGCCCGCCAGCCCCACTCGCCGTCCATCTCGCCCAGGCGCTCCGTGTCGCCGAACGCTGCCGCGCGCACGCGGGCGAAGAGGGCGTTGCGTACCAGGAGCGTGAGGGCGCGTCTGTCGTGCACGACCTCGTCGGCGGCTTGGGGTGCGGCTCCCGCCTCTTCGAGCGGCCGCGCGGTCCCCTCCCACTCGTCCACGAGGCTCGAGTCGACGGTGCGTACCACGAGGCGCAGCCAGGCCACGATGTCGCGCAGGCGGTCGGTGAGCTTGTCCTCGGGCACGGTGCGCGCGAGCACGCGGTAGGCGTCCGAGAGGTAGCGAAGAAGCGTCCCCTCCGAGCGCGCGATGCCGCAGCGCTGCACGTAGCCCTTGAAGTCTGAGGCCGTCTCGACCATGTCGCGCAGGACCGACTTGGGCGAGGGGGCATAGTCTCGCGCCCAGGGGACCTCCTCGCAGTAGCGCTCGAAGGCGGCCGAGACGAGCTCCTCGAGCGGCTTGGGATAGGTGACCTCCTGGATGCGCTCGATGCGCTCGTCGTAGTCGACGCCGTCGGCCTTCATCTGGGCCATGGCCTGGTCGCGCGCCTGGCGCTCGAGGGCACGCAGAATCTGGGGCGGGTCCTCGAGGGTTGCCTCCACGAGCGAGACGAGGTCCATGTCGTAGGTCTCGCTCTCGGGGTCCAATAGCTCGAGCGCGGCCAACAGGAAGGGGGAGAGCGGCTGGTCGAGCGCGAAGTCGTCGGGAAGGTCCACGGTGAGCGAGAAGGACGCGGTGCCGTCCGGCGCCTCGCCTCGCACGACGACGCCGGCGTCTATCAGCGTTGCGAAGACCTCGTCCGCGCGTCCGGCGAGGGCGACCTTCTCCTCCTCAGTCTGCATCGAGTCGTCGATGAGCGCGCGCACGCGCCCGTAGGCGTCGCCGCCCTGCTCGACCTCGGCGAGCACCATCGAGTGGGAGACGCGCATGCGGGGCCTGAGCCGCTCGGGCTCGGCGGTTATGAGCTTCTCGAAGGTGGCCTCCTTCCAGCCGACGTAGCCCTTGGGAGGCTGCTTGACCTTGATCTTGCGGGCCTTCTTGGGGTCGCCGCCCGCCTTGGCGAGGGCGCGCGCGTTCTCGATGTCGTACTCGGTGGCCTCGGCGATTACCACGCCCTCGGTATCGAAGCCGGCGCGTCCGGCACGTCCCGCGATCTGGTGGAACTCGCGCGCGTTCAGGTGGCGCATGCGGCGCCCGTCGAACTTGCTGAGCGCCGTCACGAGCACGGTGTGGATTGGGACGTTGATACCCACGCCCAAGGTGTCCGTTCCGCAGATGACGGGCAGGAGTCCCTGCTGCGCGAGCTTCTCCACGAGCAGGCGGTAGCGCGGGAGCATGCCGGCGTGGTGCACGCCGACGCCCGTGGTGAGCAGACGCCGCAGCGTCTTGCCGAAGCTCGTGGTGAAGCGAGTGCCAGCGATTACGTCCTTTATCCTCTCGCGCTGCTCCTTGGTGGAGACTCCGAAGCTCGAGAGGGAGGTCGCGCTTCTGACCGCTGCCTCCTGAGAGAAGTGGACGATGTAGAGGGGTGCCTCGCCGGCCTCGAGGGCAACCTTGACCGTGGCCTCGAGCGGCGTGTCGACGAAGCGGTACGAGAGGGGAACGGGGCGCTCGGCATCGGTCACGGCGTCTACGCCGCGCCCGGTGTGGCGCTCGAGGACGGCGGCAATCTCTGTCGTGTCGCCGAGGGTGGCGCTCATCAGCAGGAACTGCGTTTTGGGCAGGGTGAGCAGCGGCACCTGCCACGCCCACCCGCGGTCGCGGTCGCCGAAGAAGTGGAACTCGTCCATCGCCACGCAGCCCACGTCGGCACCCTCGCCGAAGCGCAGGGCGTCGTTCGCGAGGATCTCTGCGGTGCAGCAGACGATTGGGGCGTCGGTATTGATGGTCACGTCACCTGTGATCATGCCCACGTTGTCGCGGCCGAGCAGCCCCACGAGGTCGAAGAACTTCTCGCTCACGAGGGCCTTGATGGGGGCCGTGTAGTAGGCGCGCCTGTTGGTGCAGACCGCCATGAAGCACATGCCGAGCGCGACGAGAGACTTGCCCGAGCCCGTGGGCGTGCCGAGGATGACGTGGTCGCCCGCTGCGAGGTCGAGAAGGGCCTCCTCCTGGTGCGGCCAGAGCTCGATGCCCTGCGACTCGACCCACCCGAGAAAGAGGTCGAGCGCCTCGTCGGCGGGGATGTTCGCGTAGGTCTCGTCGTCCGGCCAGGGGATGAGCCGGCCGAGAGACGCCGTCTCGCCCGTCGATCCGGTTGCGCCGCCCTGCTCGGCAGCGCCGCTCTGCTCGGCCGTGTCCGTCGTGATGTCGTCTGCCATGTGCCTGCCTTCGTCTGTGGTGTGCGGTGTCAGATGGTACGCCACCTTGGCGCCGGGGGCAAAGCTAGGGACAGGGTGAGGCGAGCCGGCGGGGCCACCTGGGGTTGTTGAGGATGGAGCGCCCGAAGCCCGCAAGGTCGCAGTCCCCGCCCGCGAGCAGGGCGTCCGCGTCGGCCGGCCTCTTGATGCCGCCAGCGAGCAGGACGGGGACGTCGAGGCCCAGCCGCGCGAGCTCGACGCGGATGGGTGCCGAGGCGTCACGGAACCAGCCCGGCTCGAGGGTGTCTCTCCTGGAGTAGTAGCACATGCCGCCCGAGACGGAGACGAGGTCCGCACCCGCGCGCGCGAGCGCCACGGCGGCGCGGACGCCGTCGGCCACGGTGGTGCCGCCCGCCATGTAGTCGCACGCGCCGAGGCGCACGGAGAGCACCTGGCCTGCCGCAAGCTCGCTTCTGGCGGCGCGTACGACCTCGAGCGTGATCCTGAGCCTGCCGGCGAGGTCCCCGCCATAGGCGTCCTCGCGCTGGTTGGTGAGTGGCGAGAGGAACTGGTCGAGCAGGTAGCCGTGGGCGGCGTGCACCTCGACTCCGTCAAAGCCCGCGAGCCGAGCCCTCCGGGCCGCCTGCGCGAACGCCTCGACCACGCGCGCGACGTCTCCCTCGTCCATCTCGCGGGGGAGGGGGTGGCCGACCTTGGCGCCGGGGCAGGTGACGGCGCTCGGCGCGATGGCCCGCTGCCTGATGACCCGCTCACTCGCCGCGGAGCCCGCATGGCTGAGCTGCAGAAGGACGGGGGTGTCGAACGCGTGCACGGCCTCGCACTCGCGCGCGAGACCCGTCACGTCCTCGTCTCGCGCGATCGATGGCTGCCCTGCCGTCGCCTGTCCCTCGGGGCACACATAGTGGTGCTCCGTCTCGACGAGACCGAGGGTTTTCCAACGCGCACGCGCGGCGTAGTGCTCGCAGAGTGCGTCGCTCACGGTGCCGTCGCGCTCCGCCAAGCCCCTCGCCATGGGGACCATCACGGCGCGGTTGCGCAGTGTGATGCCGCCCACGGTGAGGGGTGTGGCGAGGGGGTGCGCAACCTCCATCAGAGAATCTGCTCCATCCCGATTCGGTACGGCCTGAGCCCCATGGCCTCGTAGAAGCGCTGAGCGCCGGGGTTGCACGACCACACGTTGAGCGTCACGTTGTAGAAGCCCTCGTTGCGGGCGAAGTCGAGGACGTGCCGGTATAGGGCGCTTCCCACGTGCTGCCCGCGCTGGCTCGCGTCGACGCAGAGGTCGTCGATGTAAAGCGTCCTCACGTCCGTCATGTTGTTGCTGCCCACGTGCTGCTGGTACACGCAGAAGGCGTATCCCAGCACGTCGGAGCCGTCATCCGAGACCGCCACGAAGACGGGACGGGCGTCGTCGGCGAGGATCTTTTCAAGCTCGTCCTCGGTGTACTTCGTCGTGTTCGGCTTGAAGAGGTCGGTCCTACCCTTGGCGTGTACGTCGAGGACCTGCTGGAGCAGATCCTCAATCTGGGGAATGTCCCGTCCTCTGGCGCGTCTGATCTTCATGGTTGTCAGCCTCCTTCGGCCTGCTCGGATGCGGTCCTCCCGGATGCGACCAGCCTCGGCGGTGCAGTCCGCCTCAGCGGGTCTCCTGCACGAAGTGCGCGAAGGCGCCCGCCTCGCCGTTGCCGCGAAACTTTGCCATATACATATAGTTCCCCATCTCGTCGGAGAGGGCGTCGGGAATGGGGCCGCTCGCCACGAGGGACTGCCCGTATGCCGAGACGATCTCGTCGTGCGAGTGGACGTAGTCCTTCTCGTATCGCCGCGCCGCGTACGCGCAGTAGAAGGGCTCGCCGCTCCTCTCCTCCACATGGGAGTCCCCGGTGATCATCGCCGCCCAGATGTCGTAGACGTCACACGAGTGCGCGAAGTTCATCATGTCGGGGGAGAAGCCGCCTGGCGGGCGTACATTGACCTCAAGGCCCACGTAGTCCCCCATGCGGCCGAGCCCCGCCATCTCACGATCGAGTCTGAAGAACTCCATGTGCACGAACCTGCTCCTGATTGCGAAGCTCTTGAGGGCCCGGCGGCCAAGCCTGGCAAGGATCGGGTCGACCGCGGGAAGGGAGAGGTAGGCGAGGTCGAGCCGGTCGCGGGCGACGTCAAGCATGGAGGGAGGAAACTCCTCCATGTTCTCGAAGAGGGGGTTCCCGTGTGCGTCGACAATAGCGTCGTAGGAGACGATCTCACCCGAGACGAACTGCTCGAGAAGGTAGGGGATACCGTCCCACGAGGAAACGAAGCGCCTGAGCTCGTCTGCGTCCTGGAGCCTGCGCACCCCGCCCGCACCGACGCCACGCTCCGGCTTGGCGATGAGTGGCCATCCGACGCCGGCCTCTCCCTCGGCGAACGCAATCGCCTGGTCGGCGTCGACTAGCCGTGCCTGACGTGCGGAGGGTATGCCGGCGCGTGTGTAGAAAACCTTCATGTCGGCCTTGCTTTGGAGAACCCGCATCTCGAAGTCATCGGGTCCCGTCGTGACGTTGAAGTCGCTCCTCAGGCGCGCATCAAGCGCGAGCCAGTGCTCGTTGTTCGACTCGATCCAGTCTATCCTGCCGTACTTCCACATGAGGAATGCCACGGCGCGGCTCACCTCGTCGTAGCTCTCGAGGGACGAGACTCGGTAATACTCGACAAGCGACCTTCTCACCTCGGTCGAGAGCTGCTCGTAGGGAGCATCGCCGATGCCGAGGACGGTGACGCCCCGCCTAGACAGTCGGTCGCAGAACTGCCAGTACGAGCTTGGAAAGTGGGGGGATATGAAGACGAAGTTCACGGTTGGGTGCTCCGTTGTGTCTCGAGACGACGCACGCCGCACGTCGGTTTGGCGTGCGTCGCGTGGGGTTCATATGAGAATGGCCCGTAACGTGCTTTGCACGACGGGCCATAGCGCTATGGGGCAGTAGATGCTTAC
>JAGAWD010000258.1 GCA_017941585.1 Olsenella sp.
CATGACCCCCACGGACCTGTACCGCAGACAGCCCGCGCTCCGCGCCGTGGTGAGCTTCCTCGCCGACAACGTCGCGGGCGTGCCGCTCAAGTGCTACGTCCGCGAGGGCGACGCCGACCGACCGCGCGACACCGAGAGCCCGCTGGCCCTCCTGCTCTCGCATCCGGGCGACGGCATGACCACGTTCGAGCTCATCCGCGCCACCACCGCCGACCTCAAGCTGTGGGGACAGGCCCTCTGGTACGTCCACCCGAGCGCCTCGGCCCCGAGTGGCTGGGCGATACGCTACGTGCCGTGGTCGTGGGTCACCAACAAGGAGACGTTCGACGGCTTCACGCCGACGTCCTACCACGTCGTCAACCCGTACACGGGCATCCAGTCCGACCTTCCCGCCGACGAGTGCGTGCGCTTCTACGGGTACCACCCCGGGGGCGCGATGGAGTCCGCGAGCCCCATAGAGGCGCTCAAGGACGTGCTCAGCGAGCAGATCAGCGCGTGGGAGTTCCGCAACGGCGTCTGGCGCAACGGCGGGCGCGTCCAGCAGTGGATCAGCCGGCCGGCAAACGTGGAGTGGACGCCCGGCGCGCGCGACCGCTTCGCCAAGAGCTGGAAGGAGCGTTTCAGCGGCAAGGGCGGCACCGACACGGGCGGTACGCCGCTGCTCGAGGACGGCATGCGCCTCGAGACCACGCAGCTCAACGCCCGCGAGGCCCAGTGGCAGGAGGCCACGAGGCTCGCCCGCGAGGACGTCGCCGCCGTCTATCACGTCAACCCCTCGCAGATCTGGCACAGCGAGTCGCAGACCTACGCGAGCGCCAAGGACAACGCTCGCGCGCTCTACGCCGACACGCTCGCCAACGACTTCGCCCTCATCGAGCAGCGCGTCAACGCCCAGCTCGTGACGATGCTCGGCATGGACCCGCGCCGTCATTACTGCGAGTTCGACCTGTCGGCCAAGCTCGCCGCCAGCTTCGAGGAGCAGGCTGGCGTGCTCCAGTCCAGCGTGGGCGGCCCGTGGATGACGCGCAACGAGGCGCGCGCCCGCATGAACATGCCCGCGCTCGAGGGCGGCGACGAGCTCATCGTGCCGCTCAACGTCACCGAGGGCGGGCTTGCCGCGCCCAACGACACGGACCCGACGAGGCCGAGGCTGAACGCACGCCCCGTCGGCTACGTGCTGGACGGCGTGCTGTACGCGATGCCGCAGGCGGGGGAGAAGTCGCTCCCCGCCAAGGACGTGCACGTCGAGCCTGTCGGCGGTGGTGCCGCCCCTTTCGGCGGTGAGGGCGCGCCAGTCATGCTGAAGAGCAGCTCCGAGCCGCCCGAGGACCTTGTGGACGAATTGGCTGCCGCCATCAAGAAGTTCGCGGAGCGCCAGAGCAGGCGCGTGCTCGCCGACCTCGGAAGGCCCGAGGGCAAGGCGCGCAAGGACGCCGGCGGCGGCTACGAGTGGTGGTGGGACTATGCCCGCTGGAACCGCGAGCTGGCCGATGACCTCGAGCCGCTGTTCCGCAGGCTCGCCGACGCGCGCGGCATGGCCGCGATGGCCGACATCGGAGAGGACGTGAGCAGCTGGGACTCGCGGCGCGTGGCCAACTTCCTACGCGCGATGGTCAAACGACGCGCCGAGCTGTTCAACGAGACCACCTACCAGCGGCTGGCGGCCGAGGTGCTCGAGCATGAGGCGGGCGACCCCGAGCTCATAACGGCCGCGGAGCGCGTCTTCCTCGACTGCGCCATGAACCGTGCAGTGCGCGGCGCCCGTACCTTCGCCACCGCGGTCTGCGGCTTCGCCACCAAGGAGGCCGTCAGCCAGGTCTACCCGCGCGACACCGACCGCGTGCGGCGCACCAAGACGTGGCGCCACCACGGCAGCAAGAACCCGCGAAGCTCCCACGCCGCCATGGACGGTGAGACGGTCGGCCTCGACGAGCGCTTTAGCAACGGCGCCGACTACCCAGGCGACCTCGGCCTGCCCGCTGAGGAGGCCGTCAACTGCCACTGCACGATGGACGTGGGGGTGGAGCGCCGCGACTAGCTCCCGGCGCACCTGCCATCGGCCCGCGCGTGCCAGAAAACGCGCATCCTTCCACCGGCCCCGCAAGGGGCCTTTTTCATGCCGATTGGAGGCATCCCATGGAACGACTCACCAAGAGCGTGGACGTCAAGGTCGACGCAGCCGACACCGGCAGCATCACCGGCTACGCGTCCACGTTCACCCGCGAGCCCGACTGGACGGGGGACGTGGTGGCCAAGGGCGCGTTCGCCGACTGGCTCAGGGCATACGCCGAGAGCGGCTCGACGCTTCCCCTGCTCTACAACCACGACCAGTCGCTCGACAGCTTCATCGGGCGCGTGACCGACATCCGCGAGGACGAGCGCGGCCTCCTGTTCACCGCCGAGTTCGACGCGACGGAGAAGGCCCAGCGCGCCCGCGAGCTGGCCATGGACGGCAGGCTCGCCAAGTTCAGCTTCGCCTACGTCGTGCGCGAGCAGGGCACCGTCACGCTCGAGGACGGGCGCGAGGCCAACGAGCTGCGCAGGCTGGACGTGGACGAGGTGAGCCTCGTGCTCACGCCCTGCAACCCCGACACCTCCGTGGTGGAGGTCAAGGGCGCCGCGCACGACGCCAAGGCGGGGCGCCGCAACTCCAAGGCCGACGAGGACGAGCTGCGCGCCGTCCGCTCGCTGCTGGACGAGTGCGCCGCCAAGGTGGACGCGCTTATAGGCGACGAGGCCGCGGACGACCCCGACGACCCAGACGACGAAACCGACATCGACGAGACGCCCGACGCGGGCGCCAAGAGCGGTGCAGACGAGGGGGACCAGCCCACCGAGGGCGGCGAGGGCGACGCGACGCCCAAGGGCCGCGACGTGGAGCAAGCCCGACTCGATGCATATAAGGGCGCGATTATGCGCAAATTCCAAACCAAGAAGGAGGGCGAAAATGCCTAGTCTGAACGAGCAGCGCGAGCTGCTTCTCAAGTCCATCGAGGACGCCGAGACCATGGACGACATCAAGGAGGCCGAGGCCAAGCTCGAGGTCGTGGA
>JAGAWD010000259.1 GCA_017941585.1 Olsenella sp.
GAGCTTCCTCACCGCGCTCTCGCTCTCCTTCAACAACCTCATGACGAAGAAGGGGCGCACGTTCATGACGGCGTTCGCCGGCTCGATCGGCATCATCGGCATCGCCGCCATCCTCGCGCTCTCAAACGGTGTCAACAACTACATCGCCAAGACCGAGGAGGAGGCCCTCTCGAGCTACCCCCTCACCATCACCAAGAGCAGCTTCGACATGACCCAGCTTATGGGCTACAGCATGGGGGGCTCGCCTGCGGCAGGGTCGTCGGGTGCGGGCCAGGCCTCCTCGGAGGGGCCCTCTTCGGGCGGCGGGCGCGATGTCATCGCCCAGCAGTCGATCATGACCGACATGTTCGCCCAGGTGAAGAACAACGACCTCGCCACGTTCAAGTCGTTCCTCGAGGGCGGTGGCTCGGGGATCGAGCCCTACGTGAACACGATCCAGTACTCCTACGGAATCACGCCGCAGGTTTTCTCGACCAACACTGCAAACGGCATCACGAGGCTCAACCCCTCGAAGATGTCCAAGACCCTCTCCAACGGCATCATGGGTTCGTCGCTCACGGGCGGAAGCTCGATGACCTCCTTCGACGAGCTGGTGGACGACAGGAGGCTCCTCGAGAGCCAGATGGAGCTCGTCCACGGCTCCTGGCCCGAGGCCGTCGACGAGTGCGTGCTCGTGCTCGACCGCAGGGGAGGGATCAGCGACTACACCCTCTACGCCCTCGGCTTCTACGACACGTCCGTGATGGACGACATGATAACCAACGCGCTCGCCGGCAAGGACGCGGTCGCCCCCGAGCAGACGCGCGACTTCACGGTCGAGGACGCGCTCGGCATGACCTTCTCCGTGGTGCCCGCGGCGGACCTCTATCAGAAGAACGTGGAGCAGGGCACCTGGACGGACATGTCGTCCGACGCCGACTACATGCGTGCCAGGATCGAGCAGGGCATCCACCTTCGGGTCGTCGGCATCATCAAGCCGGCCGAGGGGTCGGGCACGGCCCTCGTGCGGGAGGGCATCGCCTACACGCACAGGCTCACCGACGAGCTGATGAGCCGCGCCGCATCCTCCGAGATCGTGAGGGAGCAGCGCGAGAGGCCGGACGTTGACGTCTTCACGGGAAAGACCTTCGAGGAGCTTCGCAAGAAGGACGGCGCGTCCTTCGACCTCTCCCAGGCGTTCACCGTGGACGAGGCGGCTCTCGCGAACGCCTTCTCCGTCGACATGGGTGCCCTCGACACCTCGTCGCTCTCGGGCGGGCTCGACCTCACGAGCCTCGGCGACCTCTCGTCGGGGTTCGACGCGAGCAAGATCGAGCTCGACTCGAGTGCCATGGCCGGCGTGCTGAGCGAGGAGTCCATCGCGAAGATCATGGCTGGCGCGCCGCGCTTCTCTCTCGAGGACGCGGGGCTTGCCGATGCGGCGAGCGGGCTGACCGCAGATCAGCAGAAGGCCCTCAATACCGGCGTCCAGAAGCTCATGGCCGGATACGGCGCCTGGGCGATGCTCCATCCCACGGAGGCCCAGGCCGACGACGCCATGCAGCGCTACCTCGCGACTGACGACGCCAAGCCCATCCTTGCGGAGATGAACGCGTCCCTCGGCACGGCCGCCGGCGACATCGTGAACCAGGCCATGCAGAGGTACATGACCGAGCAGTTCGCGCC
>JAGAWD010000260.1 GCA_017941585.1 Olsenella sp.
ACGGGTCGCGGTCGTCGTGCGCGGGCGACGGGCAGCAGAACGAGCGACGCACGTCGCCGATCCCGCAGCGGATCGCCAGTACCTCGGGCATGTATGCCCGGAGGTTTTCGCGGTCGGTGTCGGAGATCACGCGACCACCCCCTCGCGCCGGAAGTTGCGCCAAGGTGTACAATCGCGCACACAGAGCGCGACGCTCTGCCGACTCGTGGCCCACGGCTCATCCGCCAAGATCGCAGCCGTGGGTCGCGTCATGTGCAAGGTCCTCACATGCCACCATCTCCGTCCTCGTACTCGAAGAGCCCGCGCCAGTCGCCGGGCCAGCCGAGCGCAGCCGCTATGGCCTTGCCCCAGCCGGGGTAGGGCTCCATCCTGCCGTGCACCATGCGCGACACCGCGCCCTTGTCGATGCCGGTGACCTTGGAGATCATCGCCTGCACGCCGCGGCGCTCAGAGCAGATCCGCTCGATCACCAGCACGCCCGCCTCACTTCTCGCCATCGCCGAACGCCTCCTTCGCCCTGGGGAACACCAGGTCGCGGAACGCGAACCACATGCCGTCGACCTTGTCGCCCGGGATCCTGCCCTCGCGCAGGCCCTTGCGCAGGGTCACCTCGTGCATGCCGGTCAGCTCCGCGAGCTGCCTCACCGGGATCAACGGGGGAAGCTCCTCGAAGAAGCTCATGCCTGCCACCACCTTTCTCGCAGAATCGCCTTCGGGGCCTTTCGGGGCGCTGCGAATCGCTCCGTGCCCGCCGTGCGGGAAACTCTATCACATTCATATCCCGCTATTTGAGCACGACCCCGTTTTACGATAAGATGGCTTCGCTTTTGGTTGTCATTACACCCAAATTCTGGTATGATTCGTTTCACATCGTTTCGCATCGTTGCGCGACACGGGACGATGGCGCCAAGGACGGGCGGGGTCGTCTCCACGACTCCTACACAAATCGAAGGGACGACGGCATGGCGAAGAACATCCAGGACCTCAGGCGCGAGGCGGGCTACCGGAGCGCCAAGGACTTCGCGGAGGCTATGGGCATAGCCCTCTCAACCTACAACCGATACGAGAACCAGCCCGAGGCCATCCCACTCAAGCAGGCGTGGGCCATCGCCGACTTCCTGGGCTGCTCGATAGACATGGTGGTGGGACGAGAGCCCGTCAGCGCCGAGGACATGCGCGGCGACGTGCAGAAGTTCTACGACGGCCTCTCCGAGCACGGGCGCGAGATGATGGACGGCTACATGGAGTTCGTCAGCTTCAAGGAGGCCGAGGAGGCCGAGGTACGGCGCGAGGAGGAGGAGCGCAAGTACGCCGTCCTGCTCGACTACTACGAGAGCCTGTTCCTCAAGGCCCTCTCCGACGACCCGGGCTACATGGAGAGGGTCATGTACGTGAGGAAGCCCGACATCCGCGAGTCCTTCCTCGAGTTCCTGCGCAACGAGCTGGAGGACCAGAAGGACCGCATGAGGAGAAGGTTCGCGGACGAGGCCGTCCGCCAGGCGCACAAGTCGGGGACGTATCTCGACGGGCTTGAGGGGCTCGAGGCCGGGCCCGACGACCCAGGCTATGACGAGGCATACCGCCAGAGGCTCTACGAGCAGGGAGGGCTGGTCTGGGACCAGGCCAACGGGACCATAGAGGACGAGCTCGAGAAGCTCATGGCCGCGTTTGACCGGGCGCACCGGGGAGGGAGGGGCATGCGCATGCGGCCGCTGGCACTGCACACGACGGTCGAGTACATGGGCCACTAGGCCCACAGGAGAAATTGGGCCTGCGGGTGCGCCAACACCCACAATCCCGGTCCGTTTCAAGGGGTAAGCCAAGAAAGGACGGTTCTATTATATGACAGCAAGTAACGCCAAGACCACCACGGGGCCGCAGACGCGCAGGAAGACGGCCCTGTCCGACCTCAGGGCCGAGGCCGGCTACAGGAGCGCGAAAGAGTTCGCCACGGCGCTCGGCGTGCCCACGTCCACCTACTCGCGCTGGGAGAACGGGGCGCAGGGCCCAGAGTCGGCCATACCCATGGCGGGCGCGTGG
>JAGAWD010000261.1 GCA_017941585.1 Olsenella sp.
GAGAGCGAGCTCGCCCTCGTCAACGGAGGTACCTTCGGTGTTGGGCTCGCCGGCCGACACCTTCTGGCCAACGTGCACGACCGGGCGGTGGTTGATGCAGGTGCTCTGGTTGGAGCGCTCGTATTTGGGGAAGTCGTAGCGCTCGGGGCCGTTAGCCGTGTCGATTACCGCATGGGCCGCGTCCACCTCGACGACAGTGCCCTCATGCTCGGCAACGATGAGGTCGCCGGAGTCATGTGCGGCGGCCGCCTCGAGACCCGTACCGACGTAGGGAGCGTGCGGCCTGATCAGGGGCACGGCCTGGCGCTGCATGTTTGCGCCCATGAGCGTACGCTTTGCATCGTCGTGCTCGAGGAACGGAATGAGGTTAGCGGCCACGGAGAGCAGCTGGCGCGGCGAAACGTCCATGTAGTCGACGGAATCGACAGAGACCTCAGCAGGGGCGCCGAAGGAGCCGTCGTAGTTGCGCGTACGCGCGACGACGGAGTCGGGATTATAGACGTTACCATGCGCGTCTACCGCAACGAACTTCTTCGTCTTGGGGTCAAACGGCGTGTTCGCCGGCGCAATGACGTGATTCTCCTCCTCGTCGGCGGTCATCCAGTCAATATCGTCGGTAACCTTACCCTCGACAACGCGACGATACGGGGCCTCGATGAAGCCGTAGTCGTTTACGTGCGCATAGAGCGCAAGGGAGCCGATGAGGCCGATGTTGGGGCCTTCGGGGGTCTCGATTGGGCACATGCGGGCATAGTGCGAGTTATGGACGTCGCGTACCGCCGTCGGTACGTTGGTGCGGCGGCTGGAGCCAGACTTGTGGCCCGCAAGGCCGCCAGGTCCGAGCGCAGAGAGGCGCCTCTTGTGCGTGAGGCCCGCCAGCGGGTTGGACTGATCCATGAACTGGGAGAGCTGCGAGGACCCGTAGAACTCCTTGATGGCAGCCACGATCGGGCGAATGTTAATGAGCGACTGCGGCGTGATGTCGTCAACGTCCTGGGAGGCCATGCGCTCGCGGATGACACGCTCCATGCGGCTCATGCCAATGCGGAACTGGTTCTGGACGAGCTCGCCCACCGTGCGAACGCGACGGTTGCCGAAGTGGTCAATGTCGTCGAGATTCTTGGTTGTATCACCCTCGTGCAGCGCAAGCAGGTAGCGCAGGGCGCAGACGATGTCTTCGCTCGTAAGGACCTTCTCCTGGGCGTCGATCTCGAGACCGAGCTTCTTGTTGATCTTGTAGCGGCCGACTCGAGCGAGGTCATAGCGCTGGTTGTTGAAGTAGAGACCGTCCAGAAGCGAGCGGGCGGACTCCACGGTCGGGGGCTCGCCGGGGCGCTGGCGACGATAAATCTCGATAAGGGCGTCCTCGCGCGTGGTTGCGACGTCACGCTCGATGGTGGAGCGAATGACGTCAGAGTCACCGAGGAGATTCATGATGTCGTCGTCGGACTCGGCAATGCCAAGAGCGCGAAGCAGAAGCGTCGCGCTCTGACGACGCTTGCGGTCGATGGAGACCACGAGGTGACCGTGCTTGTCGACCTCGAACTCGAGCCATGCGCCACGAGCCGGAATGAACTGCACGCGATGGACCTCGACGCCATTGTCCATCTCCTTAGAGAAGTAGACGCCGGGAGAGCGGACGAGCTGTGAGACGACGACTCGCTCGGTACCGTTGATCACGAAGGTGCCGCGCTCAGTCATAAGCGGGAAGTCGCCCATGGAGACGAGCTGCTCCTTGATCTCGCCGGTCTCTTTGTTGACGAAGCGAACGTCAACAAAGAGGGGCGCCTGGTAGGAAATATCCTTGGCGCGGCATTCGGCAATGGTGTTGGGCGCATCGCCGAACTGATGCTCGCCAAAAGTAACCTCCATCGTTCCCGCAGAGTTCTCGATAGGCGAGAACTCCGCAAAGGACTCAGCGAGGCCTTCGGTCATGAAGCGGTCAAACGACTCTTTCTGTACGGAGATGAGATTGGGCAGCTCCATCGCACTGGGTATCTTGCTGAAGCTCACGCGTGTGCGCTGCTTCTGCTGTGCGGTTTGGGAAGACTTTGCGGTAGGCACCAGGCACTTCCTCCTTCGACTTAGTGAAAAAGCGGCAGTTGTCGCAATCTAATAACTTAACGAAGTTGCATTTGGAGGTCAATAATAAAGTCTTGACATTGAAGGTCCTTTTTATTAGTGATGCCTAGTAGGCCGTTTACCTGCTGTTTTGTGATTTGAAATTATGGAGCGGTTGTGTTGTCGCGTTTGTGACACATGCGCCACACAGTCTCGCAACATCCTCAAAGAGACAGATCTACCGACGACTCAAGCCCAAATCCAAGCGGTATTGAGGTGCAAGTCGGGGTCGCGAGAATGTTTCCACTGCCGGCCCCGGAGCACAAAACAGCGTCGAGAGACTCCTCGCCGCCGGCCCCGGAGCGCAAAAACCCGTCGAGAGAATCCTCGCTGCCGGCCCCGGAGCGCAAAAACCCGTCGAGAGACCTCTTCGGAGCGCAAAACAGCGTCGAGAGAATCCTCGCTGCCGGCCCCGGAGCGCAAAAACCCGTCGAGAGACCTCTTCGGAGCGCAAAACAGCGTCGAGAGAATCCTCCGAGAGTTCTCTCGAGCCACTTTTCATATGTTCATCAGCGTGTCAAGAACGCACGAAGAAATCGTCCGGCCGGTTCCGGTGGCTAGCTAGGCCGCCTTCCCCGACCGGACCGGCACAAAGATCATCCGCCGCGCCGGCCGGTGCCGCCCCCCGGCCGCATTCGCTCCCGGCCGGGAACACGCACACAGTTTCACATCCGTGGATACGGCGTCGCCGCCCACACTCAGACGCTTCGTAGGGAGGGTCGCTCTTGGCTCGTGGCCACTCTGCGGGCGTGCATACGGCCCCGCCGCTCGCGACGCGGGCGGCTCGTCCGCGCACAAAAAGTGATCGCAGGTCTCCTCCCAGCGCGGGCCCGGCCGGCGCGGCGGTCAATCCGCTCTATGCGGGCCCGCTACTCGGCCGCCGCGGCGACCTCGAGGCCGACGCGCCA
>JAGAWD010000262.1 GCA_017941585.1 Olsenella sp.
GATGCGCAATTGTGTAGTGTAGCTTTTATCGTTGCGCTTCGGCCTCCGCATTGGCGGGCGGAAGCCGCGCCCAGGGCATCGCCGGCCGCGAAATGCGCGGCTCGCGTGGAGAAGAAGGGGGCCGTGCCGCATGGCCAGCACTGGTAAGAAGAGGAAGTCCACAAGAGACAGGGGTTCCGTGGGCAAGCGCGTCAGCGGCAGCGGGAGGCGCGCCGTCAAGAGGGGCAGGGCCTCTGGTTCCGCAGGCGCGGGCAAGAGGTCGGCAATCATTCGCGAGACCGCCGTCGCCCGCCGTCTCGACAGGCGCAGCGCCCTCTCCAAGATCACCTCGAACGGCACCGTTGCAGCGGCCGTCATGGTCGGGGCTGCGCTGCTTGCGGTCGTCGTCGCGAACTCTCCCGCCTACGAGGCGGTGCACGAGTTCTTCGAGATGCCCCTTTCCCTCACGATCGGCCCCTTCACCACGGGTATCACCCTCGAGGGGTTCGTAAACGACTTCCTCATGGCGATTTTCTTCCTATTGGTGGGCATCGAGCTCAAGTACGAGATGACCATCGGTCAGCTTCGTCGCCCGCGCCAGGCCGCGCTCCCCATGCTGGCGGCGGTTGGCGGGGTGTGCGTTCCTGCCCTTATCTACCTGCTGTTCAATACCGGGGAGACGGGATCCGGATGGGCGATTCCCATCGCGACTGATATCGCCTTCGCCCTTGGCGTCATGTCCCTTCTCGGCGACCGCGTGGCCTCCGAGACCAAGGTTTTCTTCCAGACGCTCGCCATCGCCGACGACATCCTCGCCATCGTCGTGCTCGCGCTCTTCTACGGGCAGAGTCCCAACATCGCCTGGTGCGCGATGTCGCTCATCGTCGTTCTCGTGCTCGCCGTCATGAACGGCGCCCGCGTCTACTCGGCGAAGCCCTACGTCCTCGTCGGTCTGGTGCTGTGGTTTTGTATGTACAACTCTGGCATCCACGCGACGCTCGCGGGAGTCGTGCTGGCCTTTTTCCTCCCAGCCCGCTCGGACGTTCGTCTCTCGAACCTCAGCGACTGGCTGAACGCGAAGGCCCTCGAGCTCGACGACAAGTACGATGACAACGTCCATGTGCTCGGCCAGCGCAGCTTTACCAACCGCGCCACGCAGATCGAGCGCGTCGTCCATCACGTCACGCCGCCCTTGCAGCGCATGGAGCGCTATGTCTCGGTGCTGGTGAACTTCGCGGTCCTGCCCACCTTCGCGTTCGCCAACGCGCAGGTGCGGCTCGTTGGCGTCAACATGGGCGAGGTCCTCTCGAACTGTGTCACGCAGGGCGTGTACTTCGGCGCCATCCTCGGCAAGCCCATCGGCATCATCCTCGTGACGCTCGTCTTGGTAAAGATCGGCTTTGCCAAGCTGCCCCGTAACGTGACCTGGGACCAGATCATCGCCGTCGGCATCATGGGCAGCATGGGATTCACCATGTCGATTCTCATCGCGGGCCTTGCGTTCCCCGACCCGACAGACGTCATGGCCGCCAAGTGTGCCATCCTGAGCGCCTCGATAACCTCGGCTCTCCTGGGCATAGCATTCGTCCGCGCGCATGACGCCATCGTGCAGATGCGCACGAATGTGCACGGCGACGAGGACGGCGACGATGAGCGCGCTGAGGTCGAGGAGAATGGTGGCGAGGCCGGCAGCCTGTCCGGCGACATCGACGGAAGCGGTTCCCATGCCACTTCTGCTGTCGACGCTGCCGACGCCGCTGACGCCGACGTCACCGACGTCACCGACGACGGAATCACTTCGGGTGACGTCGAAGGTGGAAGAGGGTAGGTGTCCTCGAGGTTTCTCGTGGGCCTGGCGCAACCATGCATGGCCTGGCGCAGAATCCTGCCGTGCGGCCTCGTAGCCTGCGTCGCTATTCGACGGTGCCGTACACGTAGGACCAGCCGTGCGCCGTGATGATGGAGTTCATCTGGTCGCACAGGCGACCGCGCTTGTACTGGCCTCCGGGCAAGAGGTCAATCACCTCGCGCAGGTCGTCGTTGAGGTCGTCGATCTCGGCGCGCTCGATCGCCTCGAGCTTAGTGACGTATCCCGAGGGCTTTCTTGCATACAGCTCGTTTACCAGCTGCTGAAGCTCTCCGTATTCGGGTGCGGGCGTGCTGCCCGATGGTGCCGGCGTCCTCGTCATGTCGGTCCAATCTGTCTGCCATGTGATTGGCTGGGTGTGCGATTGATTGTACCCGTAGGCTCCGCGCGAGGGCCCGCGGCTTTCGGTCCTTCGAAACTTTCGAAACTTTCGCAACGTTCGGCGGAGGGCCTTACGGCGCAAAACCCCGCCGAGTGTACGGTCGGGAGTGCGCACTCGGTAAGAAACCCCGCCGAGTGTACGGTCGGGAGTGCGCACTCGGTAAGAAACCCCGCCGAGTGTACGGTCGGGAGTGCGCACTCGGCGCAAAACCCCGCCGAGTGTACGGTCGGGAGTGCGCACTCGGCGCAAAACCCCGCCGAGTGTACGCTCCCAAGTGCGTACTCGCGAGCACCACGGCGCTGCGTGCGACTTTGCCATTCTGATGCCGAACGCCTTGATGCCCGTGCGAGAAGATATACTCAACCGTGACGCTACCATACGAACGGCCCCTGTGGGGCACGTCGCCGGGGGCGACGACCGAGAGAATAAGAGGACACATGGCCAACGCATACGAAAACATGACGGCGGTGGAGCTCGACCGAGAGATTGAGAGCCTGGAGCGGCAGGCTGACGAGATTCGCGCCCAGCACCTCGCGCTCGACATGGCCCGCGGCAAGCCCTCGGACGAGCAGACCGCCCTCGCCCGCCCCATGCTCGACGTCCTCACCTCCTCCACGCCGCTTGAGGATGGGGGCGCCTTCGTCGACAACTACGGAACGCCCGAGGGCCTTCCCTCGGCGCGTCGGCTTGCGGGAGAGATGCTGGGCGTCAGCGCCGATAACGTCGTGGTCTCTGGCTCGTCGAGCCTCAATCTTATGCACGACCTTGTCACCCACGGCTTCACTAATGGCGTCGCCGGAAACAAGCCTTGGTGCCAGCAGGGCGAGGTCAAGTGGCTCTGCCCCGCGCCCGGCTATGACCGTCACTTCGCCGTGACCGAGCACTTGGGCATCAAGAACATCCCCGTCGCAATGTGCGAGGACGGCCCCGACATGGACATGGTTCAGCACATGGTCGAGAGTGACCCCGCGGTCAAGGGCATCTGGTGCGTTCCCAAGTACGCAAACCCCACGGGCATCACGTATTCCGACGAGGTGGTCCGCCGCTTCGCATCCCTCAGGCCCGCCGCGCCCGACTTCCGCATCTATTGGGACAACGCCTACTGCGTACACGGCTTCGGCGAGCACGACGACGTCCTCCTCAACATCTTCGACGCAATCGCCGAGGCGGGAAACGATAACCTCGCATACGAGTTTGCCTCGACCGCCAAGATTACCTTCCCCAGCTCGGGGATGGCGTTCGTCGCCGCGAGCGACGCCGACATCGCCGAGATACGCGCCGCCTTTGCCGTGGAGCGCGTGAGCGCGGAGAAGCTCTCCCAGCTCGCCCACGCCCTCTACCTCAAGGACCTCGCCGGCGTGCACGCCCACATGGCCAAGCATGCCGCCGTGGTCGCGCCGCGCTTCGCCCTTGTCGAGGAGAAGCTCTCCTCTGGCCTCGGTGAGCTGGGCATTGCCACCTGGACGCATCCTCACGGCGGCTACTTCGTCTCCTTTGACGGGCCGGAGGGATCTGCGAAGGCGATCGTCTCGCTCATGGGCGATCTTGGCGTGAAGCTGACGCCGGCGGGGGCAACCTGGCCCTATGGCAAGGATCCGCGCGATACGAACATCCGCATCGCGCCGACCTATCCATCGCTGGGGGAGCTGGGGCGCGCCCTCGACGTATTCGTGGTGGCGACGAAGCTCGTCTCCGCACGCATTGCTCGCGGGCGCGCGGCCTAACCGATCTTGTGAGCCGCTTCGATCCTAGGGGCCGCTTCCGCCTGCGTTACAATGGTCGTCCTGTGTATGGGGACTTTGCGATGCTTGGAGTTTCTGTAGAATGGACTTTTGCGCGTAGACCTTGTCATGCGAATGGGGACGTGTGTGGTGAGCAACATGTATGTGATGAATGCCGGGAAGGTGTCGCACGATGGCAAGTAACAAGAAGAACAGGACCAAAAAGAGCCTCGCTCAGGCGAAGGTGAGGCCTGCGGGTTCGGGTGCTGGCGAGTCTAAGGTAGATGGCGAGGGAACCTCCTTTGCCGAGCGCAAGGCCAAGGTCTCCGCAAAGCAGCAGAAGGCCGACCGCAAGAAGCGCATCACTACCGTCATCGTCGTCATTTTCGGCATCCTCATGGCCCTATCGATGATGCTGCCCTCTTTCTCGGCCATGTTTGCGAACCGGAGTGCGGCTAACGCTCGCGGCGGCGAGCAGGAGGCGTCGGCAAACGGCTCCGAGAACTCCGGTAGCGGGACGGACTCGTCTGCTCAGGGGAACGTCACGAGCCTGGGCGACCTTGACGCGAGGTACTCCAAGACGGTCTCCGATCTCGAGGGAAAGCTTGCGAACGACCCCAACAACCTCGTGACGATCCTCAACCTTGGCAACGACTACATGAACTGGGGATACAGCGGCACGCGTCTCGCGCACACGGACTCCGATGCGACGCACGTGGTCGAGCTGTTCCAGAAGGCCATTGCCTACTACGACAGGTACCTTGCCCTAAACGACTCGAACGCCGTCAAGATCAACCGTGCGCTCTGTCAGCTCTACTCCGGAGACACCGAGGGGGCGAAGGCCGCCCTCGAGAAGATGACGCAGGACGTGCCGGACTACGGTCCGGCCTGGGCGAACCTCGGCCTCGTGTACGAGCTCACGGGCGACAGCGGTACGGCGACGAGCATGTACGAGAAGGCCAAGGAGATTGACCCCAACGACGAGTATGGTGCGAAGACCTTTGCGGAGCGCCGCATAATCTACATGAAGGCTCGCGCCGAAAGCGAGGCTGCGCAGAACGGAGCCGGCCAGGGGGAGACGGAAAGCGCAAGCGGGGCCGCCGGCCTCTCGGAGGCCCTCAACGGCGTCTCCGGCGTCTCCGGCACGGGCAACTAGAACCGATTGGACTGGATATGAGCATTACCATAAAGACATCCGCAGAGGGCACGTCGCGTCGCATCGCCGTTATGGGGGAGGTAGATGTTTCCAACGCCTCCGAGCTGCGCGACGCCGTGGAGGAGGCCTTCTCCTCCAACCCCTCCGCCGTCGAGATCGACCTCGCCGAGGTTCCCTACATCGACTCCACGGGAATCGGCGTCCTCGTGGGGGCGGCGCATCGCGGCAAGGAGAGTGGCGCCGCCGTCACGGTGTCGAACCCGCAGAGGAACGTCCTGCGCGTGCTCTCGATGCTGGGCGTCGAGGACGAGCTCGGCATGGGCAAGTAGGCAAGGCCTCTAGCCCCGACTAATAGACACCCTAGGAGGTGTGTGCGTGTTTGGTATTGGCGAGACCGAGCTTGTGATCATCGTGATCTTCGGCTTCCTGCTGTTCGGGCCCGACAAGCTCCCGGGCATGGGCAGGACGATCGGTCGCATGCTTAGGCAATTCAGAGAGGCACAGGAGGGCTTCACCGAGGTCGTGCAGACCGAGGTCATGGATCCCCTCAGCCAGGCCATGAGCGATCCGCTCGATGAGAAACAGCAGCAGAGGGCGCAGGCGCGCGCCGCCGCGTTCGACGAAGACGCAGACATCGATGACGATGGTACCGATGGCGAGCCTTCCAAGAAGCGCGAGACTTTCGCCGAGCGCAAGGCTCGCCTCGCGAGGGAGAGGGAGGAGCGCGAGGCCGCGGCGGCCCAGGAGGATGCCTCGGCCGATGCGGATGCCGCGCCTGCGGACGATGCTGACGAGGCCGCCGGTGTCAGTGATGAGGGGCAGGCGCCTTCAGACGCTGCCGCGCAGGCCGAGGAGAAGCCCGACACCAGCGCCGCCGCTCTCTACGCGATGAAGCCCAAGAAGAAGGCGAAGCCCGCAAGCGCCGAGTCCGTCACGAATGACGCAGACGCGGCCGACCCCTCGGCCACGGACGCCGACGACGCCTCGGCCACGGACGCCGACGACGCCTCGGCCACGGATGCCGACGACGCCTCGGCCACGGATGCCGACGACGCCTCGGCCGCAGACGCCGGGACCACCGACGAGGGAGGCGACGAGTAATGCCCATCGGACCAGCGCGCATGCCGCTTCTCGACCATCTGGGCGAGCTCAGGCGCCGGCTCACCATCGTGGTGGTGTCGCTTCTCGCCACGGCGATTGTCGTCTACGCCGCCACGCCCACTCTGATCGACTTCATGATCGACCCGATCCGCTCCTCTCTTCCCGAGGGCGCGAACCTCACGGTCCTCTCCGTCCTGGGCGGCTTCACCATTCGCTTCAAGGTGGCGCTGTTCTTCGGCATGATCATCTGTGCGCCCATCATCATCTGGGAGACGATGGCGTTCTTTCTGCCTGCCCTCAAGCCGAGCGAGCGCAAGTGGGTCGTTCCCACGGTGGGGGCCATGGTTGCCCTCTTCTTCATGGGCATGACGTTCTGCTACTTCATCATCCAGAAGGCGGCCATCGGCTGGATGATCGACCAGACGGCCCAGTTCGCGAGCGTCATCGCCGACGCCGAGGACTACCTCAACATCATGATGCTCCTGGAGATCGGCTTCGGCCTCGCCTTCCAGCTGCCGCTCGTGATCTTCTACCTGTCCATCCTGCACATCGTGCCGTACAAGACGTTCCGCTCCAACTGGCGCTACATCTACGTGGGGCTCATGCTGCTCTCGGGCGTGGTCACCCCGGATGCCTCGCCCGTCACGATGGTGCTCATGTTCGCGGCCCTCGTCGGCCTCTATGAGCTGGCGCTCGCCTTTGCCCGCTACATCCTCATCGCGCGAGACGGCAAGGAGTCCCTCAAATGGTCGCGCGAGGAGTACGAGGAGCACAAGTTCGAGGAGGAGCTCAAGGAGTCATAGGCGCTGTCTGCCGCCGGGAGGCGTCGGATGGGTATAAGCACCTAAACCGCGCCCGGCGCACGCGCGTCTCGCGCTCCAAGAAGTTCGCTCACAAAAGAAAGTGGTACCAAGGTTGAAGCTTGTAGTCACGGAGAAAAACGACGCCGCGCAGCAGATTTCCAGGCTCCTCTCGAATGCCGGCAAGCCCAAGCAGGACAAGGTGTACGACACCCCGGTCTACCGCTTCAAGGTGGATGGCGAGGACTGGGTGACCGTCGGCCTCAGGGGTCACATCCTGGCGCCCGACTTCGCCCAGCAGCTCCACTACAGCAAGAAGGACGGCTGGACGGCCGTGACGGCAGACGGGGAGATCCTGCCCGCCAACATCCCCGACACCCTCGCCCGCCCGCCCTACGACACCAAGCGCAAGCCGTTTCTGAAGGACGGCGTCGACATCAAGGGCTGGAAGGTCCCGAGCCTGCCGTACCTGGTGTGGGCTCCCATCGAGAAGCGCCCTGCCGAGAAGGGCATCATCCGCGCCCTCAAGAACCTCGCCAAGAAGGCCGACTCGATCGTGATCGCGACCGACTTCGACCGCGAGGGCGAGCTCATCGGCTCCGACGCGCTGCGCCAGATGCGCGAGGTCGCGCCCGACACGCCGGTCTCCCGCGCGCGCTACTCCGCCTTCACCAAGGCCGAGATAGACCACGCCTTCAACAACCTCGTCGACCTCGACCAGGACCTGGCTGACGCCGGCGAGTCGCGCCAGTACATCGACCTCATCTGGGGTGCGGTGCTCACGCGCTACCTCACGATGGCGCGCTTCGGCGGCCTCGGCAACGTGCGCTCCGCCGGTCGTGTCCAGACGCCGACGCTCGCGATCGTGGTCGAGAAGGAGCGCGAGCGCAACGCCTTCGTCCCCGAGGACTACTGGGTCATCTCCGGCGCGCTCTCGCCCGCGGGAAACGCCGACGAGGACGCCCGCTTCAAGGTGAGCCACGCCACGGCGCGCTTCAAGGACGAGGCGGCAGCCGACGCCGCGTTCGCAAAGGTGAGGGACGCCAAGACCGCCAAGGTCGTCGGGATCGACAAGAAGAGCCGCACCACGCGGCCGCCGGCACCCTTCAACACCACGTCGCTGCAGACGGCCGCCGCGAGCGAGGGCATCAGCCCGGCCCGCACGATGCGCATCGCCGAGTCGCTCTACATGGACGGCCTCATCTCCTATCCGCGCGTCGACAACACGGTCTATCCTTCCTCGCTCGACCTCAAGGATGTCGTGCGCACCATCTCCGCGGTGCCTCAGTACCGCCCCGTGTGCTCCGAGCTGCTCGAGAAGCCCAAGCTCACGGCGACGCGCGGCAAGGAGGAGACGACCGACCACCCGCCCATCTATCCCACGGCACCGGCAGATCCCGACAAGCTCGAGCCTGCCCAGTGGAAGCTCTACAACCTCATCGCCCGCCGCTTCCTGGCGACCCTCTCGGAGCCCTCCGTCTCCGAGAGCACCAAGTTCACGTTCGACGTCGAGGGCGAGCCGTTTGTCGCGTCGGGCAGTGTGCTCGTGAAGCCGGGCTTCAGGCGGATCTACCCCTATGGCCTCAAGAAGGACGAGCAGCTCCCCGTGCTTGAGAAGGGCGATCTCTGCGACGTGCACGAGATGAACCTCGACGCGAAGCAGACCGAGCCGCCCGCCCGCTACAGCCAGGGGCGCCTCATCCAGGAGATGGAGAAGCGCGGCCTTGGCACCAAGTCGACTCGCGCCTCGATCATCCAGCGCCTCTACGACGTGAAGTACCTCAAGAACGACCCCTGCGAGCCGAGCCAGCTGGGCATGGCCGTGATCGACGCGCTCACCGAGTACGCGCCGCACATCACGAGCCCCGACATGACGGCTGAGCTCGAGGCCGACATGACCAAGGTCGCCGAGGGGAAGGACACCCAGGGCGAGGTCGTCGACCACTCCCGCGCGCTTCTCGCGGGCATGATGGACGCCCTGATCGAGCACAAGGACGACCTGGGCGAGGCCATTGCCGACGCCGTGACGGCCGACGCCAAGGTCGGCTCCTGCCCCAAGTGCGGCAAGGACCTCGTCATGAAGAACTCCGCCAAGACCCGCTCGAGCTTCATCGGGTGCATGGGCTGGCCCGACTGCGACGTCACCTATCCCGTCCCCAAGGGGCGCATCCAGCCCATCGAGGGCGAGGCCGGCGTGTGCCCCTCGTGCGGTGCGCCGCGCATCAAGGTGCAGCCGTTCCGCAGCCGGCCCTACGAGATCTGCGTCAACCCCGCCTGCGAGACGAACCGCGAGCCCGACGTCAAGGTTGGGGAGTGCGCCGCCTGCGCCGCCGACGGCGCGCACGGCGACCTGATCGCCCACAAGAGCGAGCGCACGGGCAAGCGCTTCATCCGCTGCACGAACTACGACGTCTGCAACACGAGCTACCCGCTGCCCCAGCGCGGCGAGATCCACGCGACGGGCGAGACGTGCCCCGACTGCGGCGCGCCCATCGTCGAGGTGGTCACCCAGCGCGGCCCGTGGCGCATCTGCGTGAACATGAACTGCCCCGGCAAGGAGAAGAAGGCGGCGAGCACGCGCCGTGCTGCCCGCAAGTCGGGCGGAAGGGGTAGGTCCTCCTCGTCCGGCAAGTCTGGCTCCAAGTCCGGCGGAAGTAAGAAGTCCTCCAAGTAGGAGCACCTGACGGGAGACGCGCGTGAGCTGTGACACCGACACCGAGAGAAGGGGTGCCTTCATCACCCTGGAGGGCATAGACGGCTGCGGAAAGACGACCCAGGCCGCCCTCCTCGCCGATGCCCTCGAGCGCGGCGGCCGCGAGGTCGTGCGCCTCCGGGAGCCAGGGGGGACGCGCATCTCCGAGAAGATCCGCTCCATCCTGCTCGACCCCGAGAACGGCGAGATGGCAGACGAGTGCGAGCTTCTGCTCTACGAGGCCGCGCGCGCCCAGCTGGTGCGCCAGGTGATCGAGCCGGCTCTCGATCGCGGCGCGGTCGTGGTGTGCGACCGCTTCTACGACTCGACCTACGCCTACCAGGCGGCCGGCCGTGCCCTCGACGAGGCGCTTGTGGACCGCTGCAACGAGTTGGGTTGCTGTGGGGTCCATCCGACGCGCACCATTGTGCTCGACCTCGACGTAAGTTGCGCCCTCGGGCGCGCCACCAAGGACGGCGCCGATCGGCTCGAGGCCGAGGGCGTCGCCTTTCAGGAGCGCGTGCGCGAAGGATACCTGCGTCTTGCGACGCGAGAGGCGGACCGCGTACGGCTTCTAGATGCCATGGGTTCTCCCGACGAGGTGGAGGCACGCATCGCCCGGGCGCTCTCCGACCTGTTCCCGTTCCTCTCCGACGCAGCCTCCGACGCGGCTGCGGACGCGGTTGCGGACGCGGCTGCGGCTGTCGGCGAGGTGGGCCATGCCTAGCGCCTCGCCGCACACCATGCCCCGTGCCCTCGGGACGCTGTCCCAGCAGCCCCGCGTGCAGCGCTTCCTGGCCTCCGCGGTTGCCGAGGGCAGGCTCAGCCATGCCTACCTCTTCGTCGGTGCGCCCGGCTCGGGAATGCTCGAGGCGGCCTACGCCGTCGCCCAGTGCGTCGTGTGCCCGAACGGCGGCGACGCCGACTGCGACGAGTGCATCCGCATCGCCCATCGCACGCACCCCGACGTCCGCTATCTCAAGCCCGAGAGCGCAACCGGCTACCTCGTGTCGCAGGTGCGCGACCTCATTGCCGACGTGCCGCTCGCCCCGGTGCGCGCGAAGAGCAAGGTCTACATCGTCGACAGCGCGGGGCTTCTCCGCGGTGCCGCGGCGAATGCCCTGCTCAAGACCATCGAGGAACCGCCCGAGGGCGTCATGTTCATCCTCATAGCGCGCTCGGTGGCAAGCGTTCTGCCCACGATTGCCTCGCGCTGCCAGCAGATTCCCTTCACCATCGCCCTGCCCGACGCGGCGGAGAAGGCGGTCGAACTGGCGTGCGGCATCACCGGTGTGGACGCCCGTGTCGCGCTTTCCGTCGCGCAGACCCCGGAGCGCGCGGTCGAGTTCCTCTCGTCGCCGGCTCGTCGCGAGGTGCGTCGGTGCGTTGTCCGCGCGGTGAGCGGCCTTGCGCGTGACGACTCCTGGGACGTGCTCGTTGCCGCGAAGGAGATCGTCGAGGCGGTTCGCGCGCCACTTGCCGACATAAAGAGCGCACAGGAGGCCGCGCTGGGGGAGCGCGCGGACTATCTCGCCAGCTCCGCGATGAAGCAAATCGAGGAGGCCAACAAGCGCGAGCTCACCGCGCGCGAGCGTTCGGGTATGATTGAGGCGCTTGCGGCTGCGGAATCGCTCCTGAGGGACGTCCTTCTGCGCTGCGAGGGCGTTCCCGCCCGAATCGTGAACGAGGACGTTGCGGACGTCGTAGACCGCATTGCCGCCGCGAGCAGCACGGAGGGCGTCGTGCGTGCGCTCGATGCCGTGGCGAGCGCCTCGAGCGACCTCGCCCACAACGTAACACCCCAGCTGACCATCGAGGTCATGCTTCTCTCTGTCAAGGAGGCACTCGCATGCCCACCGTCATCCCGGTGAAGTTCAAGTACGCTGCCCGCGACCTATGGTTTGATCCCAAGGACACGGGTGCCCAGGAAGGTGACCACGTCATCTGCACTACGGAGCGTGGCCAGGAGATCGGCCTGGCCACGATGGACGCCCAAGAGGTGTCGCCCGAGCGCCTGCGCGAGGTCATCGGTGAGGCCGGAAGGCTTCAGCCGGTGCTGCGCATCGCGTCGGACGCGGACCTCTCGCGCGCCGAGATGCTCGCCGGCAGGGCGGAGGAGGCGTTCCCGACCTTCCGTCGCCTCGTGCACGAGTCCGGGCTCGACATGAAACCCGTCGGCGTGGAGTACCTCTTTGGCGGGGGCAAGGTCGTCTGCTACTTCTCGGCCGAGGAGAGGGTCGACTTCCGCCAGCTTGTGCGCGACCTCTCCCGCGAGTTGCACGAACGCATCGACATGCGGCAGATTGGTGTGCGCGAGGAGGCGGCCATCGTCGGTGGCTTCGCGCACTGCGGGCAGGAGCTATGCTGCGCGCGGTTCGGCCACCAGTTCGAGCCCGTCTCCATCCGCATGGCGAAGGAGCAGGACCTTCCCCTCAACTCGACGAAGATCTCCGGCGCCTGCGGCCGCCTCATGTGCTGCCTGCGCTACGAGTTTGAGGCGTACCGCGACTTCAAGCAGCGCGCGCCCAAGCGCAACGCTGTGATCGAGACGCCGCTCGGCAAGGCCAAGATCGTGGAGTACGACACGCCGAAGGAGCAGCTCTGCCTGCGCCTCGAGAACGGCAAGCAGGTGCGCATTCCGCTTGCCGACATGGAGGCGTCCGAGGCCGCGCACAAGAAGAGCGAGGAGCTGGGCTGTGCGTGCCGTCCCGACACGGTGCCGCGCGCGGCGCTCGAGAAGCTCCAGTCGCCCGACGTCCAGATGGCGCTTGCGGAGATCGACCGCCAGATGGGAATCATCCCCGAGGAAGCCTTCGACTCCTCTGACATCTTCGTCGAGTCGAAGCCGCGCCGCCGCCGTTCCCGAAGGGGCTCTTCCTCGGAGCAGCAGCCACAGCAAGGGCGCAAGGGGTCGCAGGCCAGCTCGTCCGGCGAATCCAGCAAGGACGGAAGGTCTGGCAGGGACGGTGCGTCTGAGGGTGCGTCTGGTCGCACGCGGCGTCGTCGCAAGAAGGGCACCGATGTTGGTGGGCAAGCCAAGGGCTCACAGCAGGGTGCGCAGCAGGGCTCGCAGCGCGGCACGCAGGAGGCGTCTCAGCCAAGGGACGGCGAGAGGCAGAACGCGCATCGCCGCCGCCGTCACCACAGCGCTACTG
This sequence comes from Olsenella sp., assembly GCA_017941585.1. Lineage (GTDB taxonomy): Bacteria > Actinomycetota > Coriobacteriia > Coriobacteriales > Atopobiaceae > Olsenella_J. The sequence continues at coordinate 12,854 of JAGAWD010000262.1, forward strand.
GCGCAACGGCGGCAAGGGCTGAGCGTGGCACGCGCGCCCAGCACAGCGCCGCGAATGCCACTTCCAAGAACTCGTCCTCCTCGGCGCCGGCCAAGAGGCGTCGTAGGCCGGGCGACCATGGCGGACAGCAGGCTTCCGTCTCACAGAAGGAGCACTCCAAGGAGCATTCTCCCAGACCGGCAGAGGGTGCCGATGGGGGCGACAAGCCTAAGAGGCGCCGCCGTCACCGCGGTGGCCGCGGCCGTGGCAAGCGCGGTGACGGTCAGGGCGGTAATGGTGCCAATGGCGGCAACGGTGGAGGTGCGTCTGCCAGTTAACTGGCACCGTCCTGTGCTCAGTGCGGTGCGTGACGCCTGCGCCTGACCCCTCTTGACTGTGCTCCTGATTCTTTGGCGCCTCCCTGGAGCGCAAAAGTGGCTCGAGTGGACGACCGACCGGGGTGCCGGAGCGCAAAAGTGCCTCGAGTGGACGATTGGCCGAGGGGTCGGAGCGCAAAAGTGCCTCGAGTGGACGATTGGGAGCGCAAAAAGGCCTCGAGTGGACGATTGGCGAATCCACTCGACGGTGATTTGCGCTCCGGGGAATCCACTCGACCGCATTTTGCGCTCCAAGGAGGCCGCGGGGAATCCACTCGACCGCATTTTGCGCTCCAAGGAGGCCGCGACGAATCCACTCGACGCCGATTTGCGCCCTCCCGCGGACCTTGGGCGGCCGGCGTTTGTCTGCCCGACATCACCTCGTGCCACCTGCAAAAAGTTCCCGTAAGTTCCCGTAGATCTAGTTGTTGTCCGGTCCTTCTTCCATAATGCGAACAAGTGTTCTATAACTAGTGGAGCGGGACTGCGCCCGGTGGAGCGGGACGGCATGACCGCGCTGGCGGGGAGGAAGCATGAACGGGCCTATGAGCAGGAGGAAGCACTATGTGCAGGTGGTCTCGTCGACGGACGCCGAGGGGCATATGATGCCTCTTGTGGTGGTGTGGGATGACGGTACGCGCTATGAGGTTGATCGCGTTTTGGACAGGCGCCAGGCATATTCGCCTCGCACGGGTGGTACGGGCATGCGCTATACCGTATGCGTGGGAGGTAGGGCAACTTACCTCTACTATGAGGGGCCGCGCTGGTTTGTTGAGGCAAAATACTGAGCAGAGGGCGAATGCTTGGCCGAGGGGATAATGTTTGGCACCTCGCCTGCGCATGGGTCGATTTGCCTGCTTGCGAGCCAAGCTGCCTGCGGGCGCAGCAACTCGCGCATGCGTGACGTCGGAAGGTAGGATGATATGTACGGGCTAAAGACAGAGGCGTGCTTTGACAGCGCGCATTTCCTTACGGACTACTATGGTAAGTGCGAAAACCTTCATGGGCATCGCTGGCGCATGGTCGTCTACCTGAAGCAGGAAAAGCTGCAAGAAGAGGGCACGATGATGGATATGGTGCTCGACTTTGGCGTCTTCAAGAAGGAGGTTCGCGCGCTCGCGGAGGAGTTCGATCACACCTTCCTCGTGGAGGAGGGCTCCCTCAAGCAGGCGACCATGGAGCTTCTCGAGAGCGAGGGGTTCACTCTGAAGGTGCTGCCGTTCCGCACGACTGCGGAGAACCTCGCGCGTCACCTTTGTGAGCGCCTGCGCGAGAAGGAACTTCCCGTCTCGCAGGTAGACGTATTCGAGACGCCCCTTAACTGCGCGAGCTACTTCGCCGACTAAGCGGAGGCCAGCGCGCCTGGCGTCACACCGACGTCATGGTGACGCCGCTGGGGCGGATGCGGCCATCGGACTTCGGCTCACCCAGATGCAAAAGGGGTGCCGGATCTCTCCGACACCCCGATGGAACAGAGTTGCATAGTGACTAGGCGCCATGCGGTCGCGCGACGCGGGTTGCCTACATGCAGGTATAGCCGCCGTCGACGGGAAGCTGCACGCCCGTGACGTAGCTGGAGGCAGGTGCGGCCAGGAAGATTGCGGCGGAGTCGAGCTCGCCCTCGTGGCCGTAGCGCTCCTCGGGAATCATGGTCTTCGCGTTCTGCTGGAAGAACTCGGAGTCCAGGGTCTCCTGGGTAAGCGGCGTGTAGAAGTAGCCGGGGCAGATGGAGTTGACGGTGATGCCGTACTTGCCCCACTCGGCGGCGAGCGCGCGGGTCAGGTTGACGACGCCGCCCTTGGCCGCGTGATAGGGAGCGGAGCCGGCGACCTTGTTGCCCACCAGGCCGTACATGGATGCGATGTTGATGATGCGGCCGTAGTTGGCGGGAATCATGGCCTTCTTCGCGACGGCACGCGCCACCTTGAAGGAGCCGAAAAGGTCGATCTGCATCTCGTTGTCGAACTGGGCATCGGTGATGTCCTCGGCGGGGGCAACGGCACCGGTGCCGGCGTTGTTGATGAGGATGTCGACGCGACCGAACTTGTCGAGGACGGTATCGACCATGGAGTTGACCATGTCGGTGTCGGTGATGTCGCAGCGAACGGCTAGCGTCTCGACGCCAAACTCGCTGGCGATTTCCTGGGCAACCTCCTCGATGAGGTTCTGGCGACGCGCGACGGCGACGATGTTGGCGCCCTGGCTTGCCAGGGCCTTTGCCATCTGCACGCCCAGGCCAGTCGAGCAGCCGGTGACGATGGCGACCTGCCCCTTGAGATCAAAGTAGTTGCGATCCATTAAAGCCTCCTAGCTTGTCCGCATGTGAGCGCGGGTTCCCTCTCGCGCAAATGCAGATTGACAGAAACAGTTATTAGCTACCCAATAATGGGTGCCTTGCGGCGCGACTTTTTGGCGAGCGTACGCCTTGCGTCCACATATGCACACTGCGCCGCGTTGTGCCCCGCTTGCCGCCGCTCGCGAATTAAAGTCCGCCCTTGTGCGTATACTCGAATTACGTTTCCCAATTCCGTAAAGTCCGCATTCTTTGGAGGGTTCTATGGCGCCTCGCGCCCTGCATGGCGTGAATCTCACTGGCTGGCTCACCTTGGAGGCTTGGGTTGCCCCCTCTCTCTTCACGGGGGCGGGGGTGCTCGACGAGGCCTCGCTCATCTCGGCCATCGGCAAGAGCGAGTACTACAGGCGTCTCGCGCAGCATCGTGCAACCTTCATCACGCAGTCCGACTTCACTCAGATTGCCTCGCGAGGGTTCAATGCCGTGAGACTTCCTGTTCCCTGGTACGTCTTCGGAACGGTCGGGCCAAAGCCCGGCCCATTCGTGGAGTGCGTCGAGCTGGTGGACGAGGCGTTCGATTGGGCAGACGAAATTGGCCTCAAGATCGTGCTCGATCTGTGCATAGCGCCAGGTTCCGAGGGTGCCGAAGGGGAGCTCGTCAGGAGCCACAATGACTTCGCGAGTTACCGAGATGAGATGGTTGTCGTGGTCTCGGCCCTCGCGAAGCGATACGCCTCTCGCGTGGCCTTTGCGGGCATCGAGGTCGCAGACGAGCCTCGTCTGCAGGTGCGCCATGGGTTTTCGGTCTCCGAGGGTGTTCCCATCCATCAGCTTCGCAACTACTACCGCGATGCCTATGCCGCCGTTCGCCAGGAGGCGGGTCCCGACCCCGTCGTCATCATCCCCGACGGCGGCAGGCCCGACGCCTGGAAGGGCTTCATGGCGCATGATCGATACGAGAACGTCTGGCTCGACTCCCATCTCTTCCACTACAACGACCGCGTAAAGGCCGCCGGTCCGGTGGGCATCAGGGAGCTTGTCGACAGCTCGCGCGCATCCCTCAAGAAGGCGGCCAAGAGCAGCTTGCCCACCATGGTGGGCAAGTGGTCCGGCTCGCTTCCCTTTGCGGATTCCATAACGACCCCCGAGGGCCGCATCGCGCTCGAGCGCGTGTACATCTCGGAGCAGATCACCGCTTTCAAGCCGTGCGCGGCCTGGTTCTTCCAGACGTGGAAGACGGAGGGGCGCCTCGCCGGCTGGGACGCCCGCGTGTCGCTCTCCTCGTTCGAGCGTAGGATGCTGGCGTGACGCCGGCCTCGTCTGGTGGCGTGCTCTCCATCGTGGGCACGCCCATCGGTAACTTGTCCGACGCGTCCCCGCGCGTGGTGGAGACGCTCCGCTCAGCCGACGTGATCCTGTGCGAGGATACGCGCGTCACGGGAAAGCTGCTGGCCCACTTTGGCATTCGCGTGCCGCTTGTGCGTGCGGACGAGAACGTCCTCGCCGAGAGGATCGGGCCCACGCTTGCGCGAATCGAGTCGGGGGAGCGCGTCGCGTTCGCGTCGGACGCCGGGATGCCCGGCGTCTCGGATCCGGGCCAACGCCTCGTCGACGCCGCGCTCGAGAGCGGCCTTCGCGTTGAGGTGATACCGGGACCGTCTGCGGTCACCTGTGCGCTCGTGGCGTCGGGTCTCCCCATGGATCACTTCTTCTTCGAGGGGTTCCTGCCACGCAAGGCCTCCGCGATGGCCGCGCGCCTCAAGGAGCTGGCCCTCGTGCCGGGCGCGCTCGTGATATACGAGTCTCCCCGTCGCGTGGCGGAGACGCTCGCGCGCATCGCCGAGGTTCTTCCGCGGCGCAAGGTGGCCCTCGTGCGCGAGCTCACCAAGATCCACGAGGAGGTCGTGCGCGGCGACGCCGAGGAGGTCGCCCGAACGGTCGCGGAGCGCGAGGCCATCAGGGGCGAGTGCGTCGTCGTGATCGGCGCGCCCTCGGAAGAGGAGCTGAGGGAGCGTCGGCAGAGCGTCGGCGGCGGGCCGTCCTCGCTCGAGGCGGCCATAGCCGAGGGCCTTGCCAAGGGTGAGCCCAAGAGTGCGCTCGCCAAGCGGCTGGCCAAGTCCTTCTCGCTCTCAAAGGCAGAGGTGTACGACGCGATACTCGCCGCCGGTCTAGAGGGGTAGCCCTTGCGGTCATACGGGGATTCCGCATTGCCGTCGCCATGACGATGCGCCGCCCACATCTCGCGCGCGAGTGTCTGACGATGCGCAAAATCGCCCTTCGTGCGATGCGGCAGCGTCCCGCTTGCATGAAACTCGCCTTCGTGCGACGTAATAATCGGCGCACTCAAGTGGTTTCACTTTTGTTCTGCATAAATTTCGAACCGTAACTGGGAAAACGATGTCAGCGATGCACCATTTCGACATCGCCTGCTCTGCGGTCCGAAAAGTACGTCGCACGAAGGCGAGTTTCATGCGAGGGCGGCCCCGTTGCGTCGCACGAAGGCGAGTTTCGTGCATGCTCCTCGTGCAAATATGGGCTGTAGCGCGTGCGGCGCAACGTTAACGTGCAGTCGCGTCGGGAGGTGGCTCGCCCTTGCGAGAACGGTGACCCGTCGCATGTCCGTGCGCCATACGCGTCGAGGCATGCGCGAATCGCCAACCTCCCCTACAATGCTGTTCAGCCTCACAACGCGAAGGAGATTCACATGCTTATCAACGACAAGATCTGGATGGCGCAGGGTGACACCCCGTGCTGCCTCCTGCTCAACCAGGCGAACCGCCACGGCCTCATCGCGGGCGCCTCGGGCACGGGCAAGACCGTGACTCTCAAGGTCATGGCCGAGGGCTTCTCGCGGGCGGGCGTTCCCGTCTTCATGGCAGACGTGAAGGGCGACGTCACGGGCATGGCCGAGGCCGGCGAGCTCACGGAGTTCATCTCCAAGCGCTGCGCCGACACCTTCAACCTCAGGGAAGACGAGGTCGAGTTCGGAGGCTGTCCCGTGCGCATCTGGGACATGCTGGGAGACTCCGGCATCCCCGTGCGCATCACCATAAGCGACATGGGCCCCGTGCTGCTGGGGCGCCTGCTCGGCCTCACCGACGTGCAGGAGGGTGTGCTCAACATAGTCTTTCGCGTGGCTGACGACAACGGCATGCTCCTGATCGACCTCAAGGACCTCCGCGCGATGCTGAGCTACGTCTCCGAGCACGCGAAGGAGATCCAGTCCACCTACGGCAACGTCTCGTCGGCTTCCGTCGGCGCGATCCAGCGCGCGCTCATCGCGGTGGAGGACCAGGGCGGCGACGTCTTCTTCGGCGAGCCCGACCTCGACCTTTCGGACTGGTTCGCCTGCGCACCCGACGGCCGCGGCTACGTCAACATCCTCAACGCCGCCAAGCTCATCCAGATGCCCCAGATCTACGCGATGTTTTTGCTCTGGATGCTCTCGTCGCTCTTCGATACCCTGCCCGAGGTGGGCGATCCCGACAAGCCAAAGTTCGTGTTCTTCTTCGACGAGGCGCATCTGCTCTTTGATGGCATGCCCAAGGAGCTGAAGGACAAGATCGTGCAGGTGGTGAAGCTGATTCGCTCCAAGGGCGTGGGCGTCTACTTCATCACGCAGTCTCCCTCCGACATCCCTGGAGAGGTCTTGGCCCAGCTCTCCAACCGCGTGCAGCATGGGCTTCGCGCCTACACGCCGGCCGAGCAGAAGGCGGTCAAGGCGGCCGCGGCTTCGTTTAGGGAGAACCCCGCCTTCGATTCCGTGCAGGCGCTGCAGGACGTGGGCACGGGCGAGGCGCTCGTATCCTTCCTCGACGAGGATGGGCGTCCGAGCATGGTCGAGCGCGCCAAGGTGCTCTTCCCGCAGTGCGCGATGAAGGCCGCCACCGAGCAGACCATGGGCGAGGTGTTCTCCGCGCAGTCTGGCCTGCAGGAGAAGTACGGCGAAGCCATCGACCGCGAGTCCGCCTTCGAGATGATCAACCAGGCCCATGCCGATGCGGAGGCGAACGCCAAGCTCGCCGCGGAGCGCGCGGCCTTCGAGAAGGAGAAGGCCGAGTTCGAGAAGCAGCGCGCCGCCGAGGCCGCCAAGGCCGCCAAGGAGCAGGAGAAGGCCGAGGCGAAGGCCGCCAAGGAGGCGGAGCGCGAGCTTGCGCGCCAGCAGCGGGAGGCCGAGCGCGCGGCAGAGCGCGCGGCGCGCGAGCAGGAGAAGGAGCTCGAGCGCCAGCGCAAGGCGCAGGAGAAGCAGGCCGAGCAGTTCAAGAAGGCGGCCGGATCCATCCTGGGGACCATCGGCCGCGAGGCGTCGCGCCAGCTCGTGCGCGGCATCTTCGGCTCGCTCAAGCGCTAGGGGCAGCAGCCCATGGGCCTCTTCGACAAAAACCAGCCGGTGCTCGTCAAGGAGGGTGGCAGCGCTACTGAGCAGCTTGCCGCCCTCGAGTCGCTGCGCGGCCATCTCACGCCTGCGGGCGAGCGTCAGCTGGAGAGTGACATTCGCGCCGTCAAGCAGTTCTTTGGCTGCAGCAACTACCCGCACTGCCGCGGGATCGTGAACGTGGGAGAGTGAGAGAGGCGCCGAGGGGCCCATCACAAGGATATCAATCTCTTATATATGCATAAATATTAATAGCCAATCAATTTACGTGTAGTTATTTAACTATCTTTCCATTTGTCGGGCAAATCTATACGTTCAACGGATTACATCGCCACGCTTTCGCCGCTCGGGGAAACAACGTCATAGGGCCTGCCGGTATGCAGACAGTCCGTGGTCCTTTGTTGCGAGACCCGAAGGGGGTGTCCACATGGATGGGCAAATGGGTTCGTGGGGAAGGCGTATCGCCATACTTTTCGCGGTCATCCTGGCGGCAGTGGCGCTTGGCGGCGCCCTGGTTCGTACGGAAGCGTTGGCCTCCGCTCCCCCGTCGGGCGAGACCCCTCTCGTGCGTGCGGTTGACGAGGGAGCCGTCGAGGGCGAGGCGACCGCACCCGGCGAGGGCTCTGGTGCGGCCATGACGTCGGCCGAGAAGCCCTCCGCGGAGAAGGGCGAGCCCGCTGGCATGAGTGTCGGCAGCATCGAGCTGCTCGTCTTCATGGCGCTGCTTGCGATGCTGATGCTCATCTCGTATCGGGGGCCAAAGAGTAGGAGAAGTCGATAAATGCCCAGCTTGTGATGGTTGTCGCATTTATTTGCGCCCGCCGTCGCAAGGGTCTAGCGTGAGTGTCGAAGTGTGGGGAGGAGCCGTAGACTTGTCCGCTTCCGCCGGATTCCTGTCTGGCGAGCCCACCGTCAAGGTCGGACTGGGACGTCGATGGCAGCTTTTCCGCAGCCCGTGCTAGGGTGCTTGGCGCCCGGCACCGGCGCGGCCGTGCTCGGGCGCACCCGCCCCCAAGCCCGGTCTGGTGCGGCTCCTCCCACACGTCATGACGGGGGGTGCCATGGCACTTGACTACGTGCGTGACGAGGACATACGGATTCTGCGCGCCCACCTCAGGCATCGGCAGAGCCATGCAATGCGACCCCTGTTCGTCTTTCCCTGCGGCGGCAACGAGCGGGAGTTCTCGTCGCGCCGCAGTCTGCGGGAGTTCGTCTCAAAGACCTCCGACCCCGCGCTACGCAACGTGTTCTGCCTTGTGGCGGAGGACGTCGCGGTCTCGGGCGCCCTGGGTGGCGCCAACCTCCTCCAGCAGGAGGCGATGCTCGCCGACATCTGCGACTGGATCGTCGTCTTCGCGGAGAGCGCAGGCTCGCTCTGCGAGCTGGGCGCCTTCGCCGTCCTGCCGCACGCCGCAGCCGTCACCACGCTCGCGATCGACAGGGGATACCTGGGCGAGAGGAGTTTTCTGGCCGACGGCCCCGCGCGAGAGATCAGGGAGGGTGGCCAGCCCCTGAACGAGGTCTTCTACCTCGACCTTCAAGACCCCCTTGGGGATAGGTACTTCTCCTCGTTCGTACGCGACCTCCGCGAGAATGTCCGTCGCGGGCTGCGGCGCAGCCTGCTTGCAAGCCGCAAGTCCTTCAACCGCGACGAGGACGACGTCCGCGTCGGTCCGCTCGTGCACGAGCTGCTCGACCTTCTTCAGTTCGCGGGGCCCATGCCCGTGTGCGACCTCTTCGACCTGTACTGCGACGTCAAGGGGTTCCGCCGCCGCTACGCGCGGAGGGCCTACTCCACGACGCTGCTCGAGGACATGCGCCTTCGCGAGGGCGCGCGCGTGCCGTTCGAGGCCGTCGTGGGGATGATGCTTGCGACGGGGCTCGTCTCGCGCGACGTCGCGCCCGCACGCCCGACGGCAGCGGCCCCGACCCCGGCA
>JAGAWD010000263.1 GCA_017941585.1 Olsenella sp.
CAGTCGCCCTCGGGGGAGAGAGCATCGTCTGCTATACCGGCGATGGCTCCATCATGATGAACCTCCAGGAGCTTGAGACGATTGCCTACAACAACCTCAACGTCAAGATTTTCCTCATAAACAATGACGGATACCACTCAATTCGCATCACGCAGACCAATCTCTTCGACGCCCACTTTGCGGGAGTCGATCCTGCGTCTGGCGTTGGAATGCCGTCATGGGAGAAGGTTGCTGACGCGTTTGACTTTCCTTTCATGAGGATTGACGACTCTCGCACGATGGGCGAGAGAATCGAAGAGTTCCTCTCTTGGCCAAGTTACGGTCTTTGCGAGGTCGTGTGTGGCACGGATCAGTTCTGGGCACCGAAGCTCGGCGCCAAGCGTCTTCCCGACGGCAGCATCGTCTCGCCGTCGCTCGAGGACATGTCGCCCTTCCTGCCCAGCGAAGAATTGCAGAACATAATGTCCATCACTGAGGGAGAGTAGAGATGAATAGCCTCCTGCGCGAAGAGATATTCAACGAAATAAAGTATCTGAAGGAGGAATGCGGCTGCATCGCCATCAAGGCCGAGTTCGAGGCGGAGGGCTCCCGTACGGAGGAGCTGGTGATGCTCTCCGATTTGGTCCGCCGCGCGAACGTGCCGCTGACGCTCAAGATCGGTGGCTGCGAGGCGGCCCGCGACCTAGACCAATCACGCATGTTTGACGCCGAGTCAATCATGGCGCCCATGGTGGAGAGCCCCTATGCCATGCGCAAGTTTAGGATGACGGCAGATAAGATCTTCGCCTGCGATACCGAGCGAGTCAATTGGATCATAAACGCGGAAACAAAGACCTGCCACGCGAATCTCGACGAGATACTTGAAGAGGGCAAGGGATTCCTGAATACGGTATGCATCGGACGAAGCGATCTCTCTGGGTCGATGGGACTATCCGACCAGATAAACGGTGAAGAGATGTTTGAGGCAGTTAAGGACATCGCTGTGCGTTGCCGCGCCGCGGGATATGGTGTCACGTTTGGCGGCAAGGTCATGCCCCAGGCCGTCGACTTTGTCATCGGGATGGCACCGTTCGTCGATGCATACGAGACACGTAAGGTTACGTTCAAGACTCGCGCCGACCGTGACTCCATTTTGAACAGCATCGAGCACGCCCTGCGGTTCGAGACGCTCTACCTCGAGCTCAAGCGAGCATATTATCGCAACATGTACGTCGAGGACGAGGCGAGGCTCTCACGCCTTGAGGGTTCGGTCTAAGAGGAATCGTGCGTATGCCACGAGTGGTGATAACGGGCGCGACAGGCATGATAGGTTCGGCATTGTCTCGTGTTTGCCTTGATGCCGGATATGAGGTTCTGGCCCTCGCGAGGAAGGACTCTCCTCGGCTGTCCAACCTTCCTCATGATGGACATCTGCAGGTATTCGACTCTTCAGTCGATCGCTATGGCTCGATCGGTCCCGAGCAAGTGGGCGAGGCGGACGTTTTCTTTCATCTGGCATGGGTGGGAACGTCGCCTTCC
>JAGAWD010000022.1 GCA_017941585.1 Olsenella sp.
CACTTGCGACTGTACACTCGTTGCACTTTCGCGTCGAGTGTACACTCCCGACCGTACACTCGGTGAGGTTTCGCGCCGAGTGCGCACTTGCGACTGTACACTCGTTGCACTTTCGCGTCGAGTGTACACTCCCGACCGTACACTCGGTGAGGTTTCGCGCCGAGTGCGCACTTGCGACTGTACACTCGTTGCACTTTCGCGTCGAGTGTACACTCCGGTTTGTACACTCGGCGCACATGCGCTCACGAGCCAAGGCCGCGCCCACCCACACTACACGTCGGACGGGCGCGATCCAGCGGGCGAGCCTAGGTCGTCGGGCAGGGCGATGTGGCCGGCCACGGCAGAGGCGGCCGCGACGGCAGGGCTCGCAAGGTACACCTCCGACGTCGGGTCGCCCATGCGGCCGACGAAGTTTCGGTTGGTGGTGCTCACGCACCTCTCCCCCGCCGCGAGAATGCCCATGTGGCCGCCGAGGCACGGTCCGCACGTGGGCGTGGAGACCACGCACTGCGCGTTGACGAAGGTGTCCATGAGCCCCTCGTGCACGCACTGGAGCCACACGGCCTGCGTCGCCGGAATCACGATGCAGCGCACGTCGGGATGGACCGTGCGCCCCTCGAGCACCCTGGCGGCAGCGCGCATGTCCTCGATGCGTCCGTTGGTGCACGAGCCGATGACGACCTGGTCTATCTCGACGTGGCGCGACTCTGCCACGGGACGCGCGTTCGAGGGCAGGTGCGGCCAGGCGACCGTGGGCACGACATCGGCCGCGTCAATGCGGACGACCCGCCGATACGCAGCGCCCGCGTCGGGGTGGTACTCGCGCGGCGCACGCTCGCAGCGGCCCTCGACCCATCGGCGGCAGATGTCGTCCACCTCGAAGAGGCCCGCCTTCGCGCCCGCCTCGATCGCCATGTTCGCGATAGTGAGGCGTCCCTCGACGGAAAGCCTCCCCACGGCGGAGCCCGCAAACTCGAGCGCGCAGTAGAGGGCACCGTCGACGCCGATCAGGGAGATGAGATGAAGAACCAGGTCCTTGGCAGAGACCCCCTCGGCAAGCTCCCCCTCGACCTCAACGCGTATGGTCTCGGGCACCTTGAACCAGGCGCGGCCCGTGGCCATGCCGACGCCCGCGTCGGTGGAGCCCACGCCCGTCGAGAAGGCGCCGATGCCACCGTAGGTGCACGTGTGCGAGTCCGCGCCGATCACGAGGTCACCCGGGACCACGACGCCCCTCTCGGGGAGAAGGGCGTGCTCGATTCCCGCGCGCCCCTGCTCGAAGTAGTGGGTGATACCCATCTCGCGAGCGAAGTCGCGCGTGAGCTTGGCCTGCTCGGCGCTCTTGATGTCCTTGTTGGGCGTGTAGTGGTCGGGGACGAGGAAGATCCTCGTGGGGTCGAAGACGCCCGCGCCGATCTCGCGCACCGTCTCGATGGCGATGGGCGCCGTGATGTCGTTGGCGAGCACGCCGTCGAGCTCGCACTCCACGAGCTGGCCGGGCACCACCTCGGCAAGGCCGGCGTGGTCGGCGAGGATCTTCTCGGCCATGGTCATGGGCCGCACATCGGTCCGGGCGGCGGCGCGCACATCGGGCCGGTCGTCGGCGCACGCCCCGGGACGCGACTCGGTCTGCGTCATGCGTCCTCCTCCCTCGCGCGCACGAGCGAGTCCACGAACTGGCGCGCGCCGCGGGCAGAGCGTCCACCGCGCCTGGTGGCGAAGCGCTCCGCCGCAAGATCGAGCTCGTCGTCTTCCATCTCAATCCCGCTCTCTGCGGCCAGCCTGCGCACGATGTCGAGGTACGCCGCCTTGTCGGGCTTCGAGAACGTGACGCGGATGCCGAAGCGGTCCGAGAGCGAGATGATCTCCTGGATGGTATCCCTCAGGTGAATGTCGTCGCCCTCGCGGTCGGAGAAGCGCTCCCGCACGAGGTGGCGACGGTTGCTCGTGGCGTAGATGACGACGTTTGCGGACTTCGCCGAGACCGACCCCTCGAGGATGGCCTTCAGCGCGGCGAAGTTGTCGTCCTCGGCCGCGAACGAGAGGTCGTCGATGAAGATGACGAACTTGAGCGGGTTGCGCGTGAGCTCGTCGAGAATGGAGGGGATGTCGTGCAGCTGCTCCTTGCGGACCTCGAGGATGCGCAGCCCCTCGGGCGCCAGCTCGTTGGCGACCGCCTTCACCGTGGAGCTCTTGCCCGTGCCGGCGTCTCCCGTGAGCAGGATGTTCGCCGCCGGAAGACCGCGCAGGAGCGCGCGGGTGTTCTCGAGGATGATGCCCTTCTCGCGCTCGTAGCCCACGAGGTCGTCGAGGCGCTGGGCGTCCGGGTGGCGCACCGGCACGATGGAGCCCTCCGCGTCGACGCGGAACACGTCGTAGCGCGCGTAGATGCCCCAGCCGTGGCGGCCGATGCTCTCCACGCGCTCGCGGTAGATGCCGGCGACGTCGATGCGCTCGACCCCAAAGCTGGGAAGGACGCGCGCCATGGCCTCGGGCAGAAGGGACGTGAAGTCGTCGGGCGTGAGGTCGGCCACGAGCTGCAGCGTCTCGAGCTCGCGGCGCACGGCCGCGGCCACCGGCTCGGGAGGCGTCTTGCCCTCGCCCATCAGGCGAAGGTATACGTTCTCGTCCTCGAGCACGGCACCCAGCACGTAGGCCGCAAGGCTCGGCGCGCCGCAGGCAAAGAGGCGCGAGACGAACTCCGCGTAGCCGAGCGAGAGCTCGTAGGCGTCCGCGTGGGGTGCCCCGGCGTGGGGTGCCCCGGCGTCCGCGGTACCCCTGGTGCGGGCGCCCTCGGCCACGACGGCCGCGCGGGCAACGGCGAGGTTCAGCGAAGAGACGACCTCGTCCTCCAGAAGCGCGCGGAACACGGCGAGCGTGCTCAGGCGCAGGTGTATGTCCCTCAGCTGGCTGGCATCCATGGCAGGCTCCGTCGCACTAGTCGAGCACGGCGCCGGAGGCACCCGAGCCCACGAGCTTCGCGTAGCGCCTGAGGTAGCCGGTGAGCTCCTTCTGCCTGGGCTCGAAGGAGGCCAGGCGGCGCTCGAGCTCCTCGTCGGAGACCTTGAGCTCGATCTTGCAGTTGGGGATGTCGATCAGGATGGTGTCGCCCTCACGCACGACGCCGATGGCGCCTCCCGCGGCGGCCTCCGGGCTCACGTGCCCGACGCAGGCGCCACGCGTGGCGCCCGAGAAGCGCCCGTCGGTGACGAGCGCGACCGACGAGCCGAGCCCCATGCCCTGGATGGCCGAGGTCGGGTTGAGCATCTCGCGCATGCCGGGTCCGCCCTTGGGTCCCTCGTAG
>JAGAWD010000264.1 GCA_017941585.1 Olsenella sp.
AACATGCGCTTGTACTGCTTGACGATGGCGTTCTTGGGAGTCGTGAGGATCTCTACCAGATCGTCCTCGGTCAGTTCTCTCGTAGAGGTGATGACGGGAATGCGGCCGATGAACTCGGGAATCATGCCGAACTTATGCAGGTCCTGGGGCATGACCTGGGCCATGAGCTCGTCCTGGTTCTCCTCTACCTTGCGGTTAAGCTCGGCGTTGAAGCCGATTCCCTTCTTGCCAATGCGGTCCGCCACAATCTTGTCGAGCCCCACGAACGCGCCACCGCAGATGAAGAGGATGTTGTCCGTGTTGATGTGGATGAGCTCCTGCTGCGGGTGCTTGCGCCCTCCCTGCGGAGGCACGCTCGCGTCGGTGCCTTCGAGAATCTTGAGGAGCGACTGCTGGACGCCCTCTCCCGACACGTCGCGCGTGATGGAGAGGTTTTCCGCCTTGCGCGCGATCTTGTCGATCTCGTCGATGTAGACGATGCCGACCTGGGCACGCTCGACGTCGCCGTCCGCGGCCGTAATGAGTTTGAGGAGGATGTTCTCGACGTCCTCGCCCACGTACCCCGCCTCGGTGAGGGTCGTGGCGTCGGCGATGGCGAAGGGAACCTCAAGGAAGCGGGCGAGCGTCTGCGCCAGAAGCGTCTTGCCGGTTCCGGTGGGGCCAAGCAGAAGGATGTTGCTCTTTGCGAGCTCTACCTCCTCGCCCTCCTCGTTGAGGCCATCGTCGCCCTGCATGATGCGGCGATAGTGGTTGTAGACGGCCACGCTCATGGCGCGCTTGGCGGCCTCCTGGCCCATGACATACTGCGACAGCTCGTCATAGATCTCGTGGGGTGTCGGCAGGTTCTCGATGGGACCCGCCGCGGGTCCGGTGGACTCGCCCTCAAGCTGGAGGGCGTCATCCTCCGAGATGATGTCGGAGCACTCCCCCACGCACTCGTCGCAGATGAAGACCCCGTTTGGCCCCTGGATGAGCTTACGCACCTGACTGCGGGACTTACCGCAGAAGGAGCAACGCATCTCGGGCGTGCTTATGTCGTTTGTCGGCATGAACCTTCTCCTAGAGTGCTAGAACTAGTCGACCTGCTCCGTGCGAGAGGCGATGACCTTGTCAACGAGGCCGTACTCCTTGGCCTCGCTGGCGCGCATGTAGTTGTCGCGCTCGGTGTCGGCGTTGACCTTCTCCACGGACTGTCCAGTATACTGCGCGAGAAGCTCGTTCATGTGGTCGCGCAGGTACTTCGTCTCGTCCGCTACGATCTGGATGTCGGTCTGCTGGCCCTGGGCGCCCGAGCTCGGCTGGTGGATCATCACCATGGAGTTGGGCAGCGCGAGGCGCTTGCCGGGGGTGCCGGCGGCGAGCAGGACGGAGGCCATCGAGGCCGCCATGCCGACGCAGATGGTGGAGATGTCGGGCTTGATGAAGTTCATCGTGTCGAGGATGCCGAGACCCGCATAGACCTCGCCGCCCGGCGAGTCGATGTAGAGGGAGATGTCCTTGTCGGGATCCTGGCTCTCGAGGTGGAGGAGCTGCGCGATGACGAGGTTCGCCGTGTCACGCGTGATCTCCTCCCCGAGGAAGACGATGCGGTCGTTGAGCAGGCGCGAGTAGATGTCGTAGCTGCGCTCGCCGCGCGGCGTCTGCTCGATGACGTAGGGAATGAGCGGGGTGTTCTGGGGATTGTGCATGCGATTCTCCTTACGATAAAAATGCGCTCCGAGGAAACTGGTACCCCCGGAGCGCACGACGTAGTCTCGAGACCGAAGGGCTTACTCAGAATCCTTCTTCGCTCGGGCCTCGGCGATCTCGTCGACCTCGGTCACGGAGGCGTTCTCGACGAGCCAATTCACGGCCTTGGTACGACGGATGGACTCGCGGATGGCGGGCATCTGGCCGCTCTCGGTGAACTCCTCGATGCTCTTCGCGACGTCCTCGACGCCGGCACGCTCGAACTCGGCCTTGACGTCGTCCTCGGTCGCCTCGAAACCGAGCTTGCGAGCGAGCGCGTCGAGCGCAAGGGACTGGCGGGCACGCTCTGCGGCCTGCTCGCGCAGGTCGTTCAGGAAGTCCTCGCTCTTGATCTGGCGGGCAGCAAGGTACATGTCGAGGTTCATGCCCTGACGGCCGAGCTGACCGAGGAACTCGTTGGCGAGCTCGGAGAAGACCTGGTTTTGGTAGGCCTCGGGAACCTCCTCGAGGGTGAGGTGCTTGCCGACCTCCTCTACGACACGATCCTCCTTGAGGTTGGGGAGGCTCGTCTTTTTGTCGTTCTCGATCTCCTCCTTGACGGCGTCGCGAAGCTCCGCGACCGTCTCGAAGCCGAAGGACTTCTTCGCGAACTCGTCATCGAGCTCGGGGGTGACGGCCTTCTTGATACCCTTGA
>JAGAWD010000265.1 GCA_017941585.1 Olsenella sp.
AACACGTAGAACGGTACCGTGCGCGTGCGATAGACGGCAAACAGCAGCGCAAGCGCGGTGAGAGACTTCTCGCCACCACTCATAAGCATCATCTTCTGAATCTTCTTGCCACGTGGCTGCGCTACGATCTCGACGCCGGTCTCGTCGAGATGATCCGGGTCGGTCATCTCGAGGTGCGCATGCCCCCCCGGGAAAAGCAAGCCGAACACCTCGCTGAAGTTCGCGTTCACCGCATCGAAGATGACCAGGAACTGCCGGCGCATCTTTCGCTCAATCGCGGCCGTAATCTTCTGGAGGGACTTGCGGGCGCTCTCGAGGTCCTCCACCTGCTCCGAGATGTAGTCGGCACGCTCCTTGAGCGTAAGGTACTCGTCCATCGCGACCTCGTTCACGGGACCGATGTTGTCGATCTCTCTCTTGAGCCGCGCGACGGTGCGCTCCATCTGCTCGCGATCCTCAGGCGCGGGCAGCTCGAGGGCCTCCTCGAGGACGTAGCCATCCCTCGTGATGGCCTCGATGGCGTTCTCGACCTGAACCTCCAGACGCCCCATCTCGACCTTCACGTCGTTAGCGGCGCTCTTTGCGCCCTCGAGCTCCACGGAGGCGGAGCTCACCGCCTCGCGTGCGTCGCTGATGGTCTTCTTGAGCGAGTCGGAGTCCGCCTCGGCAAGCGACGCGCGGTCGCGCAGCCGGCCCGCCCATGCGAGCCCGCGCTCATGGATGGACTCGTAGCGCTGATGGAGGGGCTCAACGCGCAGGCGAAGGACATCGAGGGCATGGGAGCTCCGCTCGGTCTGCCGGCGTCGCTCCTCCAGGTCCTTCAGCTGGCGGCTCAGCTCCTCCTCGCGCACCGCAAGGTGGTTCCTCCGCTCCACGATCGTGGCTAGCTTGAGCTTCGCGTCGGACAGCTTGGCCTCGTTGTCGTTCTCCTCCCGCGACGCGCTCTGCCGTTCGCTCTGGGCCTCCTCGAGGCGACGGGAGAGCTCCGTGGTCCTCTTCTCGGCCTCCTCAGCCGCAAGCTTGTGGCGTTCGACCTCCTCACGCGCCTTGCCGGCCCTTTCGGCTGCCGCCTCGCGACTCTTGGTCACTTGAGCCTGCTCAGACGTAGCCTGGCGAAGCTGGGCCTCAAGGCGCCCAATCTCACTCGTCGTTGAGGAGAGCTCGCCCGAGAGGCGCGCAACCTCCTCCTTCGCGTGCGCGCTCTCGTCGCGCGCGGCGGAGAGGGCGGACTCGGCCGCAGAGACGGCCTTCGTCGCGGCCTCCAGGGCCTCCTCGAGGTCGGGGACCTCCGACCGGAGCGCCCTTATGCGGCGCTTGCGCTCGAGGGCGCCCTGCTCGACGGTGGACGCCATGCCGACGGTGGTACGACCGTCGGGAAGGACGGTGACGCCCGAGGGGGTGACGTAGGTGAACGCGGGGGCCTCCTCGTGGGCGAGGATGGCCTCGCGCACGCCGTCGACGATCCGCACGTCTCCGAGAAGCGCGCGCACGAGCCCCTCGGAGCCCTCCTTCACCTCGATCGCGTCGAAGAGCGACCTTCCAGGCGCCCCTTCCCCTCCTTGGACGAACGAGACATCGAGGGACATTATCGTGGCCTTGCCCCTAGACTTCGAGGCAAGAGCGTACTCGGCCAGGTCACAGGCCCCCTCGACATCGGCCACGACGAGGGCGGAGAGGTCCTCGCCCAGAAGCGACTCCACGATCGCCTCAAGCTCGCTCGGGGCCTCCACGAGGTCGGCAACCCTGCAGCGCACGCTCTCCGCACGGTCCCTCGCAAGCTCGG
>JAGAWD010000266.1 GCA_017941585.1 Olsenella sp.
AGCCGCAGCTCGGCAACTGGATTTCCGGCATACCCCTGATAGACAACGCCCGCCTGGGCGACCAGAGCCTCCTCCCCGACGAGTTCGGCAAGGGCAACAAGGGCCACAACGTGTTCTACATGCTGCCTCTGCTGCTCGGCCTTATCGGCCTGCTGTGGCAGGCCCTCCGCAGCTTCGGCCCCGACGGCAAGCGCGGCATCGAGCAGTTCTGGGTGGTATTCTTCCTCTTCTTCATGACGGGTATAGCCATCGTGCTCTACCTCAACCAGACTCCGGGCCAGCCCCGCGAGCGTGACTACGCCTTCGCCGGCTCCTTCTACGCCTTCGCCATCTGGATAGGCATCGGCGTGGCTGCGCTGGCCTATCTGCTGCGCGACCTCGTGGAGCTCGTCACCAAGCGCAAGGCAGGTGAGGGCGCCAAGTGGGCCACGGTGGCCGCAGCCGTCGCCGTCGGCATCGCCGTGCCCCTGCAGATGGTGTCGCAGACATGGGACGACCACGACCGCAGCGGACGCTACACGGCCCGCGACTTCGGCATCGACTACCTCCAGTCGCTCGACGAGAACGCCATCATCTTCACCAACGGCGATAACGATACCTTCCCCCTGTGGTACGCACAGGAGGTGGAGGGCGTGCGCCGCGACGTGCGTGTGGTCAACCTCAGCTACCTCACCACCGACTGGTACGCCAACCAGCTGCGCCATCCCTCCTACGAGGACAACGCCATCGAGACGTTCGCCACGCCCGCCGATTATGCATACGACCGACTGGCCTACAGCTTCGTCGTGCCGCAGACCGACAGCCTCGTCTCCGCCGAGAGCTCCCTGCGCCGCCTGTACGCCTCGGACAGCCGCACCTACGGCGCCCACCTCATGACGGAGCCTAACATCCGTCTGGAGGTCGACACGGCAGCCGCTTTCGCCCGCTTCGGCATCAATCCCGCCGACAGCGCCTCCGTGCTGCTGCGCCACTTCGACGCCCCGCGCGTCAACATGCGCGACCTCGGCTCGGGCATGACCCTGAGCCGCACGCTCTCGCTCGACATGTTGGCCCACTCGCTCAAGAACGGATGGAAGCGCCCCGTCTACTTCGCCAGCACCGTTCCCTCGAGCTACTACCTCGGTCTGCGCCCCTACCTGAGCGCCACCGGCCTGGTCTACGAGGTCACTCCCTTCCGCGATTCTCCCGTCAACGTCAACGCCTTCAAGAGCTACGAGAACGCACTCTCGCGCTTCCGCTGGGGCGGACTTGACGCGCCGGATGCCGATCGCCTCTACCTCGACGAGACCGTGCGCCGCATGGTCGGCTCGGTGCGCTCGGCACTCTTCTCCACCGCCGAGGACCTCCTCGTGGAGCCCGACGCGCCAGCCAGCGACTTCGCCGTGCGCTACGCCCGCGAGAACGGCCAGCCCGTACCCGCCACGCAGCGCGACATGGCCCGCGTCATGCTCGACCTCATCGTCAGCAAGCTGCCGGGCGACGTCTCGCCCTGGGACGGCATGATGGATGTCTACATCGCCTCCAAGTACTACGACATGTGGCTCGACACGGGCCGCGACGACGACCTCGAGAAGGCACGCCGCCTCCTCGACGCCGGCGAGAAGCGCTACGCTCAGCTCGTGCGCTACGCCTCGTCGCTGACGCCCT
>JAGAWD010000267.1 GCA_017941585.1 Olsenella sp.
CGGCTGACCTGGCCCAGGAGACGTTTCTTCGCTTCGTCCGAAGTGGGGGCCACCACAAAGGAGGAAGGCCCATCGCCTACCTCATGAGGACTGCAAGGAGCGTCTGCATCGACGCGAGCCGGGAAAGGCGCCTCGAGACGGCAAGCCTCGACTTCGATGTCGCGACGGAAGACAGCCCGTATAACGACTCGGGCCTCATTGAGGCGCTCTCAAAGCTGCCTCCGGTCCTGCTTGAGGTGATCGAGCTCCGATACGGTGCCGACCTCGAGGTCGGCGACGTCGCCCGGGTACTCGGGATTAGCAGGTTCTCCGTGAGGAGGCGCATCAGGAGGGCGCTGGCTCTCCTCGAAGAGGAGATGGGGTGGTCTGGATGAACGTAGTCGATCGGGCTCGCATGAGGATTGCGCTCAGGCATCACTACCAACGGCAGGTCGATCCAGTGGGGGACGAAGCCATCGACGCGCTCGTCTCGGCCATGGTGGCAGAGGACTCTCGTGCGCGAGGAGGCGCGGAGTCTCGCCGGGGATTCCTGCCTTTCGTCGTTGCGCAGGCTCGCTTCATTCCCATCTGGGTATGGCTCGCGCAGGTTGCCCTCGTCGCGACCATGGTCCTTGTGGCCCGCTTGGCGGGAAATGGGGTTATGGCCCGCTGGGCGATAGGCGTGATGTCCGCCGCGTCAGTGCTCGTGTGCGTGCCGACCCTCCACTCGAGCAGGCTCCATGGCGTCGTCGAGCTTGAGTGCTCGTGCAGGCACAACGCAGCCTCAGTGCTCGTGGCAAGGTTGATTGTCCTAGGGTGCTCGGCCTCTCTCTGCCTGGGGGTCATGGTTTCCGCTACTTCGCGGGTGACAGGGATGGGGGCACTCTGGGTGGCGCTCTGGGCCTGCCCTCCGTACTTCCTCTCGTGTGCCGGAGCGCTGGTCATGCTGCGCAGGTGCAGGCCCTCGTCCGCGCTTCTCGCCTGCGTCGCCTGGACATGCCTCTGCTGCGGGTCCCTGTACATGCTCAGCGTCGCATTCCCGTCGGCATATGGGGAGGCCTCCCTCTCGGTCTGGGCGCTCGCCTCCCTCGCCTCCCTTGCGTGGCTCTCGCGAGAGGTCGTGCTTACCGTCCGCGCCGCATCGGCAGGCCTCGATGGGCTAACCCCCGTGGTCTCGGCTTCCTTCAGATAGGAGAGTGATTGCATGGAACTCAGGATTGACAGACTCAGCAAGCAGTTCGGGAGCCACATAGCAGTCGACAGGGTGTCGGCGACCGTGACCCCTGGCGTGGTTGGACTGCTCGGCGCCAACGGCGCCGGCAAGACGACGCTCATGCGCATGGTCTGCGACGTGCTGCGCCCGACCAGCGGCCAGATCTACTACAACGGCACCGAGGTCGGGGCCATGGGGGACGGGTACCGCGCCCTGCTGGGCTACCTCCCACAAGACTTCGGCTGCTACCCGGACTTCACGGCAATCGACTTCATGTGCTACATGGCGGCCCTCAAGGGGTTCAGCAAACGCGAGGGGCTTGCGCGAAGCAAGGACCTTCTCGAGGAGGTGGGCCTCTCCTCCGTAGCCCGGCGCAGGGTGAAGACCTTCAGCGGCGGCATGAGGCAGAGGCTCGGCATCGCGCAGGCCATGCTCAACGACCCGTCGATCCTGGTGCTCGACGAGCCCACGGCGGGACTCGACCCGAAGGAGCGCGTCCACTTCCGCAACCTCATCGCGAGCTTCGCGCAGGACAAGATCGTGATTCTCTCCACCCACATTGTGAGCGACGTCGAGTTCATCGCGAACCGCATCCTGGTCATGCGCTCGGGGCTGTTCATCATGGAAGGCACGCCCGAGTCGATCGTGGCAAGTGCCGCGGGAAAGGTCTGGGAATGCCACGTGGACGCCCGGCAGGCGGATGCGATGGCGGCGCGCATGATGGTCGCGAACGTGCGCTATGCGGAGGGAGGGCGTGCCGTGGTGCGCGTGGTGGCGGACACCGCCCCGACACCGGACGCCGTCCCCGTGGAGCCCACGCTCGAGGACCTGTACCTGAACGTATTTCAAGACGCTGTCATGAGATAGGGAGCAGACAATGGGAACCCTCATCCGATTCGAGATCAAGAAGATCGTCCAGAACCGCGCCGGAGTGGCCGCCTGCGCCATCGCGCTCATCCTCGTCATGGCACTCTCGCTGGGAAGCGTCCTCACCGCTGGCGCCTGGGACGCCCGGTCCGGGAGCTACGTGGAGGGCCTTGGAGCCTGGGACGCCATACGGCGCACAGAGCAGAGCCATGCCGGGACGCTGGACGACGCCCGCGTCGCGGAGGACATGGCCACATACGAGGAGGCGCAGGCCCGATGGGCGCAGGACGCCGACCACCTCGGCAGCCTGTCCGCTCAGCAGATGATCGACCAGTACGGCATCGAGTTCTGGCGCGAGGTCGACCGCGTGCGCTCTGACGCGTACTACCTCAGGCTCAAGACCGCGATGCTGCTGGACGACAAGGGCACGCATGCGCCAGGCCTGCAGGAGGGTGCGGGCAACTTCCTCTCGAACGAGCTCTCCGGGAGGTACCTGGGGTTCTTCCCGTACGCCGAGTCCGAGAGGTCGTTCTGGGAGGGAAAGGCGTCGCGGATCGAGTGGCCGATAG
The DNA here is from genome assembly GCA_017941585.1 of Olsenella sp. GTDB lineage: Bacteria > Actinomycetota > Coriobacteriia > Coriobacteriales > Atopobiaceae > Olsenella_J. The sequence continues at coordinate 2,629 of JAGAWD010000267.1, forward strand.
AGTATGGCAGCGCCCTTGCCTGGGACGAGATTCTCAGCTTTATGGCCTTCTACGCCTTCGTCACGATTGCGGCCTGCATCGCCGTCTCCGGGGTCTTCGCCGGCGAGTACCAGGGCGGCACGGCGTCCATCGCGCTTCCCACCCTGCGGGGGAAGAGGTCCCTTCCCGTGGCCAAGGTGGTCGCGTCGATGCTCTTCGCGAGTGCGTACTGGTGGGCGAGCGTGGCGGTCGGCTCGGGGGTCTTCCTCGTTGCACTCGGTGCGGATGGGGCGGGCTTGCCTTA
>JAGAWD010000268.1 GCA_017941585.1 Olsenella sp.
AGCGGGCGCGAACGTAGCCGAGGCGAGGGGCAGGACTGCCGTCCGCCCTCCTACTTGGCGTCCTCGTCGCCCTTGGCGTATATGTCACCAACTGGGGCGATGGCCTTCATGGCCTCGAGCACCAAGTCCATCATCTCGTCGAGCTCCATGCCGTTGAGCTCAGCACCCTTGCGGATGTAGTCGCGGTCGCAACCGGCGGCGAAGCGCTTGTCCTTGAACTTCTTCTTGAGCGACTTGAAAGGCATGTCACTGACGCTGCCGGAGGGACGCATGCGGGCGGCCGCCTGGATCAGGCCTGAGAGCTCGTCGCATGCCCAAAGCACCTTCTCCATCTTGAGCGTGGGCTCGGGGAGCTCGTCGTTGAGGTCGGAGTTGTGGGTCTGGATGGACTTCGCGAGCTCGGGGTTGGCACCGGCCTCGGCGAGGATCTCCGCGGTCTTCACGGTGTGGAGTTGGTCGCTTGGCCACTGCTCCCAGTCAAGGTCGTGGAGAAGACCGACGATTCCCCAAAACTCGACGTTCTCGGGGTCGTGCTTCTCGGCGAAGTGACGCATGAGACCCTCGAGGGTCTCGGCGTGGCTCACGTGGAAGGGGTCCTCGTTATACGTGGTGAGGAGGTCGTGCGCAGCCTCGCGCGAGATGCCCGCATCGAGCCGGGTATCGCGCACGGCACCCGCGAGCGCACTCGCGCCCCGCTCGGCATCGGAGGCGAGGGCGTCGACGTCGGCGGCGACGCCATCGGTCCTGGCCCCGGCAACCTGAGCGGCGATGTCGGCCTTGGTCACGGTCTCGGGCTTCATCTGCGGGAAGAGCAGCACGTCGCGGATGGCAGGCTGGTCGCAGAAGAGCATCACCATGCGGTCGATGCCATAGCCGATGCCGCCCGCGGGGGGCATGCCGTACTCGAGGGCGCGCACGTAGTCGTAGTCATAGCCCATGGCCTCGTCGTCGCCGAAGTCCTTGGCGGCAACCTGCTCGGCAAAGCGACCGGCCTGGTCAACAGGATCGTTCAGCTCGGAGAACGCGTTAGCGTACTCATTTCCGCAGATCACGAGCTCGAAGCGGTCGGTCAGGCGAGGGTCGTCGTCTTTGCGCTTGGAGAGGGGGCTGACCTCCTCGGGATAATCGCAAACAAAGGTCGGATTGACGATGGTCTTCTCGCCCAGCTCGTCGTAGATCTCGAAGAGGAGCTTGCCTGCGCCCCAGTTCTCTTCCCACTCAATCTCGTGCCTATCGCAGAGCTCGCGCAAACGCTCGACGGGGGTATCCATGTCGACGTGCTCGCCCACGACCTCGGAGGCCACCTCGGAGAGCGCTACGGAGCGCCACGTTCCGCTCATGTCCACCTCCTGGCCCTGGAAGGTGATGACCTCGTGGCCCTCGGCACAGCCGCAGACCTCGCGCGCGATGGTCTTGAAGAGCCCCTCGGAGAGCTTCTTCATGCCTTCAAGGTCGGAGTAGGCACAGTACGCCTCCATTGAGGTGAACTCGGGGTTGTGAGTGAGGTCCATGCCCTCGTTGCGGAACTGCCGGCCGATCTCGAACACGCGCTCCATGCCACCCACGATCAGGCGCTTGAGCGGAAGCTCCGTGGCAATGCGCAGGAAGAAGTCGCGGTCGAGCGCGTTAAAGTGCGTCACGAACGGCTTTGCGTTCGCACCGCCGAGAATTGCGTGCATCATCGGCGTCTCGACCTCGATGTAGCCATCGGACTCCATGTAGCGGCGAATGAGCGATACGATCTGGCTGCGCTTGCGGAAGACGTCGCGCACCTCGGGATTCATGATGAGGTCGAGGTAGCGCTGACGATAGCGCACCTCGCGGTCGGTGAGGCCATGGAACTTCTCGGGGAGAGGGCGAACCGACTTGGACAGGAGCGTGACCGTACGGGGTGCGATGGAGAGCTGCCCGCGCTTCGTGCGCACGACCCTTCCCTCGGCCTGGATGATGTCACCCAGGTCAAGCTGGGGCAGAAGGTCCCAGCTCTTTGGCTCCATGTCGTTCACACGGCAGAAGAGCTGGAGTTGTCCGGTCACGTCCTCGAGCACAATAAACGCAAGCTTGCCTTGCTTGCGCAGGGCACGTACGCGACCGGCAAGCGAATAGACGTCGTCGGTGTCCTCGCCGTCGGCCAGCTGGGCGTAGCGCGCCTCGATTTCGGCCGCATGGGCGGTGACCTTGCTCCTGATGGGATAGGGATTGATGCCCGCATCGATCAGCGACTGGCGCTTGGCACGACGCACCTCTCGCTCGTCGTTGATGTTGACTTCCGGTGCCTTGGACTGGTCGGACATCCCTACTCCTTCGTATCAAAGCCGCACAAACGGCAGGTCTTACGAACATTTATCCAATAATGTCACGTGGTAATGATAATCACTTGACGAAAAAAATGCCCTGCTCCCACGGAAAACCCGCGAGTGCAGGGCACGCAAGTTACACGCGGCGCCGCAGCGCCGGCCCTGGGCCCTCAGAACTGCCCGAGAAACTACTTAATGGTGGGAGCGATGCTGACGATGGTGAACGAGCGCTCCTTGCCCGCCGGCGTCCTGTAGGAGACTGTGTCACCCACGACATGTCCGATGAGGGCGGCGCCGAGCGGCGACTCGTTAGAGATGCGGTGATTGATGGAGTCCGTCTCAGTGGTGCCCACGATGTCGAACTTGGTCTTGCCCTTCTGGTCCTCGAGCTCGACGGTCGTTCCGATGGAGACGGAGGCGCCGCTTGCCTCGACGACCTTGGCCGTAGCGAGAATGTAGCGAATCTCGCTCACGCGCTTCTCGTACTTGCTCTGCTCGTCCTTGGCAACGTCGTACTCGGAGTTTTCGGAGAGGTCACCGAAGTCGCGCGCCTCCTTGAGACGTGCGACGATCTCCTCGTGCTTCTCTCCCTCGAGATACTCGAGCTCGTCGATGAGCTTCTGGCGGCCTTCGGCCGTGAGACTGGTAACCGTGTTAGCCATGGGTGCGCTTTCTACTTGAGTGTCTTTAGGATACGTGCGCTTACGCTACTTGCTGAGCTCTGCGCCGCACTTGGAGCAGAACGCGGAGTCGGCGGGGTTCTTGGTGCCACACTTGCTGCAGAAAACAACGTCGTCAGAGGAATCCTCCTCGATGTCGGCATCGTCATCGTCGACCACCGCCACAACGTCTTCGGCGGAATCCTCCGGCTTGGCTGCGGCATCGTCGCCGGTGGTCTCCTCGTCCTCGGACTCCATGCCCTCACGAACGTTCTTGACCGTCTTACCAAGGGACTTGCCCAGCTTGGGAAGGTTCTTTGGCCCAAAGATCAGCAGAACGATAACCAGGATGATTACAATCTCGAGCGGTCCAAGACCTAAGATCATGGCGGTGCCTCCAAAATGATGTACGAGCGAACGCAGTTCTGTTGAGATGATAGCGTCCCATGATGGACGATATCGCAACGGTTAGTATAGCCGAGACGCGCGGCCGCGCACAATCTCTACGCCCGCCGCATGCCACACACGCCACGTCAACCACAAAAAAGGACCGCTCCATGCCCACGCCGCTCATCGTCATCGTCGTAGCCTTCTGCGTGATCGACGTCGCCTGCCTGATTGCACTTTGGGGCCTGCGCAGGCGCGGAGTTCGCGTCTATCCCAAGACGAAGTTCGGCCCTGCGATGGTATTCGACTCCGTCGACGACGACGGGGTGGCCATACGTCTGCTCAACGTGGGCGGAAAGTTCCAGTCCGTCTCCTATGTCGACGAGGCGCTGCGCTGGAGGCTCGCCTGCATGTACCACCAATACTTCGCGCAGGTTGTGGAAATCCAGGCTGAGCTGTGGGAGGAGAGCGGTGCGTCGACGCTGGGCACCGCGAGCGCGGAGGCTGCGGGTCCAGACGCCGCAAGACGGGACGACGCGGAGCAAGGCGAGTCGGGGCGTGACGGCGGAGCGCCGTGCAAGGCGGAGTCGTCGGGTGCTGGAGCCACGAGCGCAAATGGCATCCGTCGACGGGCGCTCGTCATTGGCGGCGGAGGGTACTCCTTTCCCAAATGGCTCGTGAGCGAGGCGCCAGACGTAGCGACCACCGTGGTCGAGATCGACCCGGCCGTCACCAAGATCGCACGCGAGCACTTCTTTCTCGACGACCTCGAGCGCGAGTTCCAGGCTGGCGAATCGGGCCGGCTGCGCCTGGTGTGCGACGACGGCTGGGCGTACCTTTCGGCAAGCGACGAGCAATTTGACATCATCGTCAACGACGCCTTCGGCGGACATCGGCCCCTTGGCCCACTTAAGACCGACGCGGGAGCGGCGGCGGTGCGCGCACATCTCACGCCCCGCGGCATCTACCTCGCGAACGTGATCAGCCCGCTCGAGGGGAAGGGTTCGGCCGTGCTTCGCGAGTCCACAGACGCGTGCAAGAGTGCGTTCGAGCACGTCTACCTCATTCCCGAGAGCCCCGAGGACGCCCGAGTCACGGGCGACAACGTGCTCGTCGCAAGCAACGCTTCGCTGGCTATAGCCGCTGAGTACGTCGTCAAGTAGGGCCGCGAGCGCCAGATGCGGGGCGGCCAGATGCGGGGCGGCCGACTATCCTTCCACAATTTGTTCGCGCGACCTTGCCCCATGGGTCTCAGCGCAAAATGGCTCCGCGTGTACACCCGAGCGTGCACGCCGACGCATTTTGCGCTGAAATTAAATTCCTACTTGCAAGGTAGGTTTTATCGTGGCACTCTCTTACTATGACGAGCCGATGCCGGGGCAACGCGCGCCAGAAACAGTACGTGCCATGGCGCCACAAGGACACGACACGAGCAATGCCGCCGCACACACCTCGTCACCAGGGAAAGGGAGGGGCTTATGCAGGTATCCAGCAAGATTGAGACTCTCATCGGGTCCACGCCGCTCGTGGACCTCTCCGCCCTCGTCGGCGGCAGCGCCACCGTTCTTGGCAAGTGCGAGTCCGCCAACCCCGGTGGGTCTGCCAAGGACCGCATCGCCCGCGCGATGCTCGACGCCGCAGAGCGCGACGGCAGCCTCGAGCCCGGCGGCACAGTAATCGAGCCCACGAGCGGAAACACCGGCGTTGGGCTCGCGATGCTCTCGGCCGCACGCGGATACCGCATGATTCTCGTGATGCCCGAGACGATGTCCGTGGAGCGGCGCAGGCTCGCGGCCGCTTACGGAGCCCAGATCGTACTCACCCCCGGCGCAGAGGGAATGAGCGGCGCCGTCAAGCGCGCAGAGGAGCTGCAGCGCGAGACACCCGGGTCCATCATCGCGGGCCAGTTCACGAACCCCGCCAACCCCCAGGCACACTACGAGACCACCGGCCCCGAGATTTGGCGTGACACCGACGGCGCGGTCGACGTCGTGATTGCCGGCGTCGGTACGGGGGGCACCATCTCCGGCACTGCAAGGTTTCTGAAGGAGCAGCGGCCCTCGGTGCGGGCCATAGCAGTCGAACCGGCCGAGTCGCAGGTGCTTGCGGGAAAGCCGGCAGGAGCGCACGGCATACAGGGAATCGGTGCGGGCTTCGTGCCGAAGACGTACGACCCCGCCGTGGTCGACGAGGTTCTCCCCATCGCGACCAAAGACGCAATCGACACCAAGAAGCGTCTCGCGACCGAGCTTGGCCTGCTCGTGGGAATCTCCTCCGGGGCGGCGGTCGCCGCCGCAGCAGAGGTGGCCAGACGCCCCGAGGCATCTGGCAAGACCGTCGTCGCAATTCTCCCCGACACGGGCGAGCGATATCTGTCGGTGGAACTATGATTGCGCGGACGCTGGAGCGCGACACGGGCCGGACCGTTCGCGACGGACAGGCGACCCTCGGTGACCAGGTCTCCCGAGGCGCACGGGCTCCGCATGCCGAACGGGCGGCGGGTGAGAGGCACATCTCGCTCTTCGCGCAGATGCGAGAGGACGCGCGCGCCGCATTCGAGCGCGATCCCGCAGCCGAATCGCTCTCCGACATCGTGTTCTTCTCGACCGGCGCGCACATAGTGTGGGCGCACAGGCGTCACCACTGGCTGTGGGAGCACGGCGCGCGCAAGCTCGCTCTCCTGCTTGCGAAGCGTATGCGCCGCAGGCTTGGGGCGGACATCCACCCCGCGGCGCAGATCGGGCGCAGGTTCACGATCGACCACGGCATCGGCGTCGTGATCGGCGGAACGGCGATCATAGGCGACGACTGCCTCGTCTACCAAAACGTGACACTCGGCATGACGGGAAAGCACGGGGGCAAGCGACATCCCACGCTTGGAAACGGCGTGCTCGTCGGGGCGAACGCCACAGTGCTCGGAAACATCACGATTGGCGACAACGCCCGCGTCGCCGCGGGATCCGTTGTCGTGCACGACGTGCCGAACGACGTGACCGTCGCGGGGGTGCCCGCCTCGATCGTTCGGGACCGCAGGTCCTGCGGCCTCTGCCTCGTGAAGAGCGGGCTCGACCCCGCAGACCTCGACAACGAGGACATCCGCTGGAGCTGCGCGCTCTAGGCCGGGGCCACGCGCTAGCAGTCGATGGCACCCGTCGCCACGGTCACGGCCTCCTCGGGGTCGTCGGTCACGATGGCGAGCCTCGAGTCCAGCTCGGACACGTTGCCGTGGCCCGCGACGGTGTACTGGAGCCATTCGAACAGGCCCTGCCAGTAACCCGCCCCGAAGAACACGACTGGCGTGCGCTTGATCTTGTGCGTCTGCGCCATCGTGAGCAGCTCGAACGCCTCGTCGAGCGTGCCGAGGCCACCCGGGCAGATGATGGCCCCCTGCGAGTACTTGAGGAACATGGTCTTGCGGACGAAGAAGTACCGAAAGCTCATGCCCATGTTGACCCACTCGTTTATCCCCTGCTCGTGCGGAAGCTCGATGCCAAGACCCACCGAGATGCCGCCGGCCTCCGCCGCACCACGGTTGGCGGCCTCCATCAGGCCGGGGCCACCGCCTGTGATAGTCGCAATCTTTCGCTGGGCGAGAAGGGCGCCTATCTTTCTCGTCTGCCCATATATGGGGTCCGAGCGGTCGGTGCGCGCGGATCCAAACACGACGACGGCAGGCCCGAGCTCCGCAAGCGCGTCGAACCCGTCGACGAACTCGGACTGAATGCGCATGACGCGCCACGGGTCCTGGTTTCGCCAGTGGGCATTTGCCGGCGTAAGGATTCCCGTGGCCGAGGTCTTCTTCGGAATCATCCGATTGCGATAGAAGACGGAGCCCTGCCGGTACAGCTCGCCGTCTGGCCACTCCGCGCCCTGCGGCGCGTCCATCTCCCCGCGCGCGTCCGTCTCCCCGCGCACGTCCGTCTCCTCGCTTACCTCGCGCCTCTCCTCCGCCATGCCTGCTCCTCCCATGTTTTCTGATCGGGCTTCTCGACTACGAGAGGCCCCACGCGGCCTCGCCGAGGACACTCATCTGTGCGAGCGTCTCCTCGGGAGAGACAAGCTGCGGAGCGCCATTGACTATGGTTTCATATAGGGCGTCGTACCATTGGCTGTAGCTCGAGCGAACGGTCTCGACACGCTCCTCGTGGAAGGCCCCGTCATCATCATAGTAGCGGAGGGTGCCGTACTGCTCGGGGGCGTCAAGGCCGAAGTCGTCGTGGCCAGCCGGCAGGTAGAAGTGCTTGAGGTCGCGCTCCTGCTGGTCCTTCTCCACCTTTATGAACGCCCCGCGGTCGCCGTACACCTCGAAGCTCGGACGCTGGAAGGCGCTCATGTAGTTGGCGTGCGCGGTGGCCTTGAGGCCGCGCTTGTCGTAGTAGAGGTCGATGTCGAAGTAGTCGTTGGCCATGCCCTCGCCCTGCAGCTGGCGAAGCTCGGCATGCGTGCGGTCGGGCGCACCGAACCACGAGATGAGCTGGTCGAGGCAGTGGGTTGCGTGGCCGAAGGCGATGCCGTTCACGACGTCGAGGGCCTGCCCCTCCATCTGGTGCGGACGATAGTAGTCGTAGCTCGTCACGACCTCGAAGACATGCCCGAGCTTGCCCGACTCCACCACCTTGCGCGTGGTGAGGTAGTCGGAGTCGAAGCGGCGGTTCTGGTAGCACTGGACCGTGACGCCCTTATGCTCGGCAAGAGCGAAGAGCTCGACGGCCTCGAGATACGTCGCCGAGAAGGGCTTGTCCACCGTGACGTGCTTTCCCGCCTCGAGCGCGCGCTTCGCGTACTCGAAGTGGAGGGCAGACGGCGTCACCACCTCGACGACGTCGATCTCCGGGTCCGAGAGGACCGCGTCGAGGTCGGTCGTGTACTCGGCCCCGGGCACTGCAGGCCACGCCGTGTGATCGATGTGGCGCGCCTGGATGCTCTTGACGCGAAACTTGTCGGGGCGATCGAGCACGAAGGGAATGTGGTAGCGGTTCGCGCTCTTGCCATTGCCGATGTAGGCGACGTTGAGGATTCGATCTGCCATGGTCTTCTCCTATGCTCCGAGACACTCTTCGGCCCGAGGCTCTCCCGTCCCAGGACGCCCTCCCGCCACGGGGCGCCCTCCTGTCACGGTACGCCCTCCCGTCACGGTGCGCCCTCCCGTCACGGTGCGCCACATCGCCGTGTGAGCAAACGCCAACATTCCGCAGTCTCGTGGGGCTCCTTCACGGGAAGGATAAAGGACGGCGTGCATCATTACAACTGCAGCCTCGCGTTCGCGTTTGCGCGACCGCGAGGATTGCGCGAATTACTCGGCGAGCGGACGACGCCGAGCAAGACGAGCGTCAGGCGAATGCGTCAGGTTATTACGGGCACGGCTCGCATCTTGGTCAGATTGCCGCGAAGAGCATCGGCGACATCCGCCGCGGCACCTTGCATCGCAGGCTCGTTCGAGACCGAACGACTGCGTTTGTTCATTGCAGAGATGCGCTCGACCTCGCAATTTGCACCAAGAGCTGCATGAACATACCAGAGGTTTAGGCGAAGGCCCGCACCTTCAAGTCTTCCAACGAGCGACGGAGGAGCCCCGGCGCAAACCGGCCCCGAGAGAACGATTGGCCGAGGGTCCCCGGCGCAAAACGGCCCCGAGAGAACGATTGGCCGAGGGTCCCCGGCGCAAAACGGCCCCGAGAGAACGATGCCCGGCGCAAAAAGGCGTCGAGAGAACGATTCGAGGAGTCTCTCGAAGCGGTTTTGCGCCGGCGAGGAGTCTCTCGACGCCATTTTGCGCCGGAGGTCCGCCGGCGAGGAGTCTCTCGAAGCGGTTTTGCGCCGGCGAGCTTCGCCATAGGTTTCGGAGGGCCGTGAAGAAGCCCCTCGACGCGCTTTGGGCCAGCGGGGTGCCGCCCGTGCTTCTCCATCAGAGACCGTGAGGGACCCAAGATCGCCTACGGAACCCGTGACAGCCTTTCGTCCGAGGGCACGAATTCCGCGTAGTAGTCGAATGGCATGCCGGCGTACAAGTTCGTGAGGTGCATCCTGCCCTCGCCGACATTCCAGAAGCCGACCCAGACAATATTGCCCCGCTCGTCCGTCTCGACGCCACCAGCCAGGTCGCTCTCCGCATGGAGCGTGATTGCCAGGAGGCGTACCTCGACGTTCTCGTCTCTCAACCGCTCCTCGGTCCGCTCAAGCGCCTCGTAACCGCCGGTACCATGATTGTTCTCGATAAACGATGCCGCCTTCTCGTCGAGCATGATTCGACAGTCGCCCTCGATGCGGTCGGCGCCATCGCTTCCGACCTCGCCCGCATTTCTCCAGAGCACGGCACGGCCGGCCGACGCGTCAAAGGTGAGCACACCCCCGACCGAAGGGACGGCCTCCCACGTGTGGTCCGTTATGCCCGTCTCGGGCGTCTTGGGCAAAAGCAACCGATAGCGAGGCAGAATCCAGCCGCCCAGGGCGACGAGGGCGGCCACCGCCGCAGCGAGCAGGATCCATCTCGTCCGCTTCCCCGCACCCTTCCCCGGCAAAACCATCCCCCTCAAGTCAGGCACGCCTGATCACGGCGCGCCCCTGCAATGCCAACGGCAGCACCGCGCGACTAGCCAACTCATGCACCGCCCCTTCGAACCCTCGGACAGACAATCGGAACTCGGCGCGATACTCGTCGCAAGCCATGCAAAGCGCTCAACTCGCGAGGGTCGTCCCCCGATCGTCGCGCTCGAGCATGTCCAGGGTGTTGTCGAGGAAGCGCGAGGACGGCGAGCGTCTCTCGTCCTCGGGGACGAACTCCGCGAAGAAGTAGTACTCGTTGTAGGAATTGATGTTCACGAGGTCGAGCCGTCCCTGGTCGACGTACCAGACGCCTTCCCAGATGATGTTGCGCGGCTCGTGCGAGCTGACCCCGTCTATCATGCTGCTCTTCGTATGGAGCACGAGAATCACGTAGTGGACCTCGCTGTCTTCGGCCTTCGACAGCCTGTCGAGCTGGCCCAGCGCCTTGTCACCGTCACCACCGAACTTCTCCGTCACAAACGTGGCCGCGTCGGTGTCGAGCATGAGCTCATACGTCCCGTCGTGCCTGTCGGTGTCATCGCTTCCCACCTTGTCGGGGTAGCGCCATGATGTATAGCGTCCCGCACCCGCGTCGAAGGTGAACACCCCGCCGCCCGAGGGGACGGCCTCCCACGCGTGGTCGGTTATGCCCGCCGCGAGCGTTGCCTCATGGGATGCCCCCGGCACGAGCGCGCCGAGCGAGGTGCAGGCGCCAAGCGAACAGGCGCACGCGACGGCGAGACCCAGCGACAGCGCGAGGCGGACGAGGCGGCGCCCGTACCCGCCCCCATAGCCTCTCGCCCGCTCTCCCATGTCCCGACCGGCAGAACGGCCTTCAACCCGACCCGTCCGTTCGCCCAAACTCATGCCCGCACCTTCCGCCAGAGGCGCGACGGGCGCGCGGGCCCGACGTCCTGCGGGCGCGCACCGGGGCGCCGTGTTTTTGGCGCCAACTATATCAGGCGCAGCAGGAGGCGTAGGAGATGGCAGTTATTTAGAAAACGCGCGCTTCTCCACGAGGCTGAAGGCCAGGGGCGCCAGGAAAACGGCACAGAAGAAGGTGAGGCCATAGCGCAGGAGCGGCGCGGCGAACTCCCCGAGGAATGCCGAAAACGCCTTGCCGATCACCAGGTGGAAAAGCAGCACGACGACGGCCCCGACGACGAAGCGCAGGACGCGCTGCTTTGCACCGATGCCCTCGGTGGAGAACCCCACGAGCCTGCGCTCCATGAACCAGCCCACAAGGAAGCCGGCGGCGCAACCCCCGGCCTTGAAGCAGTCCACCGTCATCTTGGCGGGGTCGACCAGGAGCTTGCCGTCGACGTAGTCTATGGGATAGGGCTTGACGGTCACGTACACGAGAAACGCCACGACAAGGACCAGTCCCGCGACGAGCACGATCAGGTCGCGGCCCTCCGCCGCATCGACCCAGGTGATGAGGCGGGAGGTGAACCAGATGACCAGGCACGACTCGACGAGTGCGACGAGCACGTCTTGCGGGGTGTGGCACCCGAGGAAGTTGCGGGAGAAGGCCACGAGCAGCACGTACAGCACCGTAAGGACGAGCGGCCACACGCGCTTGCGCCACGCCCAGCCCAACGCCCCGATGGTCGTGGTGGCCGTCACCGTATGGCCGCTCGGGAACGAGTAGCCCGTGGCCTCGCCGAGAGCCTCGGCGGCCGGTTGTATGCGCGCATCGCGAATCCAGGGGCGGTAGACGGTCGCCGTGTTCTTCACGAGCTGGTTGGATGCGTTCGCCATCGCGAACGACGCAATGGCGAGAAAGCCCTTGGCCTTGTCGAAGCACCAGTAGATGCCAAAGGGCACGAGAAGAAAGAGCGCGTTTATCGACAGCGACGACAGCAGCACGAAGGCGTGCTCCACCGCAGGGCCAGCCGCCAAACGCAAGTCTTGCAGCCAAAGGAGAATGTCGATGTCCATGGGATACCTTTCGTCGTCGCAGAGCCGGTGCCGCCTTGCGGGACAGGCGGGCGCGACGATGGCGCACGACCGGACACTCCAAGCACGTCCGCAAGGCATTGGCGTCTCGCATGGATTGTAGCCTAACTATTGATGCTAATTGCCGGCGGAGCAACGCCATTGCAACCACGCTTTGATTCGGTCAATCTACTATGGAGACATCGACCCCGTAATCGACTTGGAGGACACATGACCGAGCGGGAGCGCATGGAAAGCGGCCTATGGTACGACGCCAACTTCGATGAGGGACTGCGTCTCGAGCGCGAGCGCGCAGGTGACCTTGCATTCGAGTTCAACAGCACGCCTCCGGGCGACACAGAGAGGCGTGCCGAGCTGCTTTCCAGGCTGATCGGCACGCTGGGCGAGGGCGTGGAGGTACTCTCCCCCCTCTACGTCGACTACGGGCGCAACGTCTCAATAGGCGATGGGAGCTTCGTCAACCACGGTGCATACCTCATGGACGGAGCCGCCATCACGATCGGCGCGCACGTGTTCATTGGGCCGAACTTCGGTGCGTACACGGCACAGCACCCCCTCGTCGCACGCGAGCGGAACACGGGGCTCGAGCGCGCGCTCCCCATTGTCATCGGTGACGATTGCTGGATTGGGGCAAATGTCTCCATAATGCCCGGCGTCACCATTGGCGCGGGATGTGTCGTCGGTGCGGGAAGTCTCGTCACCAAGGACGTACCCGCCGGCTGGCTGGCAATGGGCTCGCCCTGCAAACCGGTGCGAGAGATCTCGGACGAGGACCTCATCGCTCCGTGAAGCGCCGAGGCCGATCCCTCGTCCACCTCCCGCCACCACGCGTCTAGACGTCCGCAGCGAGGGCGGCGCCCCACTCGTCCGCCACGCCCACCATCACCTGTGACAACCTTGCCCGCATCGCTGGCGCCCCTCCGCAAATAGTGAGGTGAGGCGTCTTCGGTTTTAGACTGGACGGCAAGTGGGAATCCTACATTACGGCAATCGCGAGAACGGCAACCACGAGGGACACGCGGCCACGGCAGGCCAAGGCAGCCCTTACCGAAAGGGTCATCATGACAGGCGACTCAAGCAAGGGTGAAAATAGCGAGCGCGCCGTCAACACGACGCTCGATCTCGGCGGCATGAGCCCAACGAAAAAGTCCCCCGCAGGGGCAGATCCGGCCGCGAACGCTCCAACAGAAGCGCGGCCGACGAAATCTGATTCCGGCACCTCACGCGAGACGCGCGCCGGCACAGCCGCAACGGCGGTTCGAAAAGTGCCAGAGCCCGCACCTGGCGCCACGCGAGTCGACGGGGCGACGCCCGACGGCAGCGACCCGCTCGACGGACAGGCGCCACCAGATCGCAAGGGGGGTTGGATTCACCGCACCTCGAGCTACCTGGAGGCGCACCGTCCCTTCGCCGCAGCGCTGTCACTTGTCGTCATAGCCGTCATCGCGGCCATCGCGATCTCGCTCTCAAGATCCGCTAGTGCGCCGGCTGACGACGTCATCGTCACCGATGCGCTACAGGGTGCACCTGTCCCGCAGAGGGAAAACGGTGGCTACGAGGCGGACGGCGTCCTCATCGCAACCAAAGCCACCGTCGGCGACAAGCGCGTTTCGCGCGATTCGGCCGAAGTAGACGTGCGCATGACCTTCTCGAACGGGTCCATCGAGGCAAGGCAGGACGTGACCCTTGCCTATGAGCATACCGAGGGTTCCACGTGGGAGTATCGCGGCGTCACGCCCTCTTCCGCGACCTCCTTCTCGGCGACGTCGGGCGTTGACCAGAACAAGGTGCTCGCACAGGTGGACAGCATCCTTGCGCGGGCGGAGCGCTCCTCGAGCGACTCTGGCTCCACGTCGAACGGCGCGACGAGAACGAGCGGCACCGACAGTGAGCCGACGCTCGTCGCCGTCTACCGAGACGCAAGCACGCGCATAGCCGGCGAGGCGTTCGACCGCGAAGGGCAGGTCGACACCATCTCGATTCACCTGAGCCGCGTGGAAGGGTTCGCGTCATACGAGTGCGACCTCACGGCAAGCTTCAAGTTCATCGCGGCAAGCGGCCAGTGGGAGCTCGCCAACGCCGCCGTGAGCGACGGCGCAGGACGCGCGGGCCTCTCCCCAATCAAGGGCACGTGGACGGGTGCGTTCCAGAGCCAGAAGAGCTCTGGCGCAAAGTGCTTCGGAGCGAAGGAGGCCCCCCTCTCCCTTGAGATAACCAAGGTCACCGACGATGGCAGCCACATAGAGGGAACGCTGGCATGTCGCGTGCACTACCATGCCGAGCCCACCGAGGACGTCTCCGGGTCCGAAGGCGACACCGATCTCTCGCGGGTGGCCTTCGTGGGCCGGCGCACCTCCCCCAAGGGCGACTCGACGGAAGGCATGCCGGAGTTTTCCGTCGAGCTCCCAGAGGACAGCTCGGGGGTGACGTCAGCCCTGATAAGGTTTGGCAGCCCCGAGGATTCGGAACGCGTGACCTGCGAGGTCACGACGAAGCACTCCTACGAGGCGACTCTTCTGGTGATTCCCTACAGGAGGGATGCCAGCTTCACCGACACGTACCTGCTCGCACGCGAATAGAAAACCGCCACCTCTCGTTTCCAAGAGACGGGGGCGGCTCATGACGTCCGGGGGTCGTTCTCACATTGGCAAAAGGGGCGCTACTTGCCCGCCTGGGTCTTGATGTTGTTCGCAACCCAGAACATGAGTCCAGCGAGGACCAGGGCGATGATGTTGCCCAGGGCATCCTGCCCGAAGGTTCCCTGGAAAAACGACCCGCCGATGATGATCGCGCAACCCACGAGCTCGATCAGCGCGAGCACCCATACCGCAATTAGGACAGCATCGAAGAGTTTCAGCCGTACGGACCAAGCCGAAAACAGACTCCATATCTTATTATGTTGACACGAATGCACGCCGATGCCATGTAGGAGGGGCGTAATCCCAGTGAAAGAGTCGCGCGCAAAAGACCCGACGACGGCACCCAAACCAAGCGAACCCATTCCCACGAGGGGGCTATGGCGACGCTTCCTCATCCTGGTGCCGCTTGTTGCGGTGCTCGCAATAGTCTCGTTTGTCCATGTTCGATCCGTCGGAGGTGACTGCGCGGCATGGACGTTCCTCCCACCCAGTAGCCGGCAGCCCACGGCGGCAGACGTCACGTTCTCGGCTCCGGGCGTGGCGGAGGTCGTCTCGGTGACTCAGGGCGAGGGCGGATTCACGCGCGTCACATTCCGCGCAGTGACCGACGGCAAGACCGAGGCAACGCTTCGGGTGGAGAATAAGGAATCGACATGGTCACTTGACGTCCGCGATGGCATCGTCGTCGAGGGTGGCGTCAACTTCAGCGGCTGGAAGGCAATCCACATAAGCGTATGCGTGCTTCTCGGCGTCCTTGTCGTCCTGTTCGCCAACGCACTCGTGAGACTGTGGCGGGCGTCGTGGTACGGCTACACGATGGTCGCCTGCGGCGGCGCGCTCCTGTACTGCCTCTTTCAGTTCGCCCTCTTCCTGACGCTTCTGCTCAGGGGGAGCACGATCGACTTCTCCGACCTCGTCTCGCAGCTGGTCTATGCGGCCGACTGGTTCGTCATGCTCACGTTCCTGCCCATGGGCCTGCTCTCGCTGCTCGTCTCGGCAAGCAACATCTCCCTCATCCGGCACGAGGGGCTGCGCCCCGTCAACCTCCTGGGCATCGCCGTCAGTCTTACCTGGGCTGCCGCAAACATCTTTTTCTTCACGCGTGCGGGCACGGCGTACGCCTACCTTGCCCCATACAAGGCCGCGTACGTGTTCGACACCCTCGTGGCGACCGCCATAACCTACGGAGAGTGCCTTCTGCTCGCCACCATCCTGTGCGCGTGGCTGGCCTCGCGGCACGTGCCCGACCACGGCGCAGATTACCTGATCGTGCTGGGATGCGGGCTTCGCGAGGACGGCACGCCCAGCCCGCTGCTCGCCGGCCGCGTGGACCGGGCGCTCGCCTTCGACGAGGCTCGCGTGGCGGCAGGCGACGCGCCGACGACGTTTGTGCCCAGCGGCGGACAGGGCCCTGATGAGGTCGTGAGCGAGGCGGAGGGCATGGCCGGCTACCTTGTGGCGCACGGCGTGCCGCGCGAGCGAATCGCGCTGGAGGGGCGCTCTGCCACCACTCGGGAGAACATGGCCTTCTCGCGGGAGGTAATCGAACGTCACGCGGGGTGCGACGCAAGCGAGCTGAGTGTGGCCTTCTCCACCACCAACTATCACGTGTTTCGCGGATACGTGAGCGCACATGAGGCGGGCATGCGCGTCGAGGGCATGGGCAGCAGAACCCGCGCCTACTTCTGGCCCAACGCGTTTCTGCGCGAGTTCGCGGGGCTTCTGGCGGCGCAGTGGAAGACGATCCTGCAGGTATACCTCATACTGGCCGCCATCTACGGCGTGGTCGCATACGCCCACACGCTGATGTAGCACCAGAAGCGCGTAAACTGGATGAGCCCGTCCGACGAGACGCCGCTCGAGACGACCATAGGCTACGAGCAGCTCGCCATCGACCTCACGGCCACGCTCGCCATGCGCGAGCCCGACCCCTACGTCAAGGCCGCGATGGACTTCGCGCTGGAGCTGGCACCCACAAAGGAATACGTGCGCGAGGTGCTGGCGGCAGAGGTGTGCCGCACCACGCAGTGCGAGGAGTTCGCTGACGTGTCCGAGCTAGACGAGGACAACCGCTTCTTCATGTGGAACAACCACGTGAACGGGTCCGTAGACGAGGTGCCGAGCCACGTCGTGATCGCAGAGCGCATCACAAAGGAGGGCGAGGACTACCGCCGCGAGGACGAGCCCAACCCAGTGGAGCAGCTGCAGGACCGCAGCTGCGACAACACCACGATTTCGAGAACGGCAGGCTAGGCAAGGTGGGGCGTCTGGCACTGCGCGCCAGGCGCCCCGCGCGCCGTATGCGTCGCGAGACGCAGGAGCACTGGTACGATGGGAGACGCCGCGCGCCGTGCCCCGAGGCCTGTCCGCCAAAGTTTGAGAGCGCCCGCAGAGCCATGCGGCGGAGTATCCGTAACGCCGTTACAGGCGCTCCGCGATGCGGCGCGCTATGTCTTCAACCGTGAGGCTCGCGCGGGCAAGCAGGTTCTGTTGGGTGTCGGCCTCGAGGTACTCGTCGGGCATGCCAAGCCGCAGGAGGGTGGGAGCGGGAGCCAGCTGATTGGCGCCGGCGCAGATGGTGGAGGTGCCGGCCACGCCGCCCGTCTCCGCAAGGTGCTCGGCAACGGCGCCGCCGAGCCCGCCCACGACGGAGTGCTCCTCGAGCGTCACGACCAGGCGCACGCCGGACGCCGCAATCGCATCGAGTGCAGACGTGTCGAGCGGCTTTATGGTTGCGAACTCAAGAACCTCGGCCGCGATGCCCCGCTCGCCCAGGGCACGTGCGGCCTCCACCGCGCGCGAGGCAATGGTCCCCGTGGCGACGATGGCAACCTCGGGTGCCGCGCCAACCGGCACAAAGAGGCGCTCCGCCCTACCTGGGACGAATGTCGTGCCCGAGGCGTGAAGGCAGGTACCGTCGAGCTCGTTCGTCCGCACGTAGGCGGGGCGCGGGTTTGCCGCGAGCTCGCGCAGGACGGCCGCGAGCTCCACTTTGTCGGCCGGGCCAAAGACCGAAAGGCCGGGAATCGCGCGCATGCACGAGATGTCCTCGAGGGCCATGTGGCTCGCGCCGAGCATACCCGACTCGCAGCCGCAGCTCACGCCCACGAGAGTTACGGGCGAACGCATCATGCCAAGGTTGACGCGCACCTGGTCGAGCACACGCGACGTGATGAACGTGGCATAGCATGGCGCAAAAGTGGTGAACCCCTCGTTCGCAAGGGCGGAGGCAACCTCGACCTGGTTCTGCTCGGCAATGCCGCACTGCACGTACGCGTCGGGCATCACCTCGCGCATGTGCTCGAGGTTGAGCCTGCGCCCGTAGTCCGAGACGACGACCGCGAGGTTGGGGTCCTTCTCCGCAAGCTCTCCCATCACGTGGCCGAAGACCTGCTTGGGATTCATGCTCTCGAGAGACGCCGCCTCCTGCGCGCTGACGGTTGCGGAGCCGACGGCAGCCACCGACCTCTCCCGAGCCTCGCTCGTGGGCCTACTCACCTAAGATCGCCTCCCTCTGGGCGTCGAGCTCGCGGACCGCCTGTCGGTAGAGCTCGTCAGTCAGGGCCTTGTCGTGCCACTCGGCACACATCTCGGCAAACGAGAGACCCTTGCCCTTCGTGGTTCGGGCAACGACGGCACGGGGGCGGTCGGTCGGATTTGCGAGCGCGCGGACGAGGGCAATCACGTCATGTCCGTCCACCTCGACGACGTCGAACCCAAACGAGCCGAACTTGCGGTTGATGGGACCGTTGTCGAGGATGTCTGCGGTCGATCCGTCGAGCTGCATACCGTTGGCGTCCACGATGACCGTGAGATTGGAAAGGCGCATGTGGCCCGCGAAGGCCGCGCTCTCCCAGATGTTGCCCTCGTCGCACTCGCCGTCCCCCACGACGCAGAAGACGCGTCCGGGCAGCCGGCGGCGACGCAGCGAGAGCGCGAGGCCCGCGGCGTAGCCCAAACCCATGCCGAGACTGCCTCCCGAGGTCTCGATGCCACGTGCCGGATCACGACGCGGGTGCTTGAAGATGGTGGCGTCCGCGCCAAAGAGCCCGCGGTCTATGTCGTCTTGGGAGATCATGCCTGCCGAGAGCATGGCCGGGTAGAGAGCAATGGACGCATGTGCCTTGCTCACGACGAGACGGTCGCGCTCCTCCCAAGGGGTGCCGTCGTGGCCGGTGCTCATCACCTCGCCCAGCAGCACGGCGGCGATCTCTGCCATTGAGAGGGCTCCGCCAAAGTGGAAGGCACTCCCCTCGTAGCGGTGCCCCCACTCCACCACGCCGCGACGAACGTCGAGCGCCGCGAGCTCGAGGCGGCGGCGCAGCTCCGCCGTCTTGCTGTCCTCGCCAGCGCGCTGGGACGTGGCCGCCGTGAACCCGTTGAGGTCAAGCGGGCCGGGGAATCCGTCAGTCTGCTGCGAGATACCGACGATGGACTGTCGGGGCCCGATCCAGGTATGGCTCCACTCGATTGGCGTGGCGTCGGCAAGCTCGATGGTCTGCTCGAGCACGAGGACCGGATCGGTGGGCGAACAGTCCAGGTACCCGCCATGCTCCTCGCCCGCCAAGCGCGGGAGGTAGCGCATGTGCGAAAGGCTAATCTTGCCGCCGGAGCAGCGCTCCACGGCGTCGAAGAGGGACTCCTGTCCAAAGTCGGCCTCGTCGAGCCCCGGGCACGCCTCGAGGTTGGACCAGCTCTCCTGGCACACCACGGGATGGTCGCTCACGGTGCGGATGCGACGCATGAAGAGCGTAGGCGTCCCAGCGTCGATCTGCAGCACCTCCGCGACGCTCGCCGGGGCGGGCAGCACCTCTTTGTCGAGTACGCAGGTGGAGTAGCGCACGCCACTCTCTCGAAGCGACGCCGCAAACGAGAAGGATCTCGGTCCGTCGGGACGCGCGATGCCGCCGGCGGCCACGACGGTGCCGCTCCCCTTTCGCGAGGAGAGAAGCCCCTCACTCGCCAGGGTTCCGATGGCACGACGCACGGTACCGCGACTCACGCCGAAATCCGCCATGAGCTCCGCCTCGGAGGGTATGTAGCTACCGCACCTCCACTCACGCATGCGGATCTTCTGGCGCATGGCATCAGCCAGTTGCACGTGAAGGGGGTTAGGTGAGTCGGCAGAGAGCGCGCCCGCCGAGGACTCGGCTTCGCTCGTCTCGTCCACACCTGACGCGTCTGGGCCCGCAACGCCCGGCGCGCGTCTCACGCTCTTGACAGTAGCGCCTCCTTGCTCGACAAGCGCGTGCGACGGCGCAGGAAAATCGTAGCTTGACGAGGACATCTCTCATCCCCTTGGTGATAGTGAACAAATCGAGTACATTTTCGACGTGTACAACTCGAATATAGGACATATTATGAACAGGTGATACTATAGCGCGTCCCCACGGATCGAGAATCACGTGCACCGCGCATGCGTCAAACTTCACCGTTTGCACGAGTTAGACTACCCTTACTCACAAGCCGGCAAGCCCACTCGTCCTTTAGTGCAAAAAGGCGGTCGTTTATCCGGGCATCACGCAAGAACGTGATACGTGAGCGCATTAGCATCCATCATGCGAGAGAGCGCGGCCCTGCCGCCGCGCGATGATTTTGTGGTAGGGGTAGTGGGGTTCGAACCCACAAGACCGAAGTCGGCGGATTTTAAGTCCGCTGCGTCTGCCAATTCCGCCATACCCCCAAGCGGATGCCCTACGTTTTTCTCGTCCAAGCACTCGCGCTGCGAGGCACGGGCGAGCACGCTACATCAGCGCGCAAGGGCACACGTCTACTTTAGCACGGCGAGGGCGGGCTTCCATCCGAAGGGCGCTTCCTTCCCGACGGCCGCTGCAGCAGCGCAGATTGAGAGCCCGAAGAGCAGGTCGCTCTCGCTCACCGTGAGGGCGTCAAAGCCAGTCTCCTCCATCAGCGCGGCGATGGCGATGGCCCCTCCGAGAATCACGCCGGCACGCTTGGGCTGAAGCCCGCGAATTGCAGCGCGCTCATCCGCGGGAAGCGACGCCAGACGCGCAACCTGACTCTCCACCTGATCTCGCGTGAGCTCGTGCAGATGGACGAAGCGGGAGTCGTACGGATCGAGCCCGGCCTCCATCGCGACGAGCGTGGTGACCGTGCCCCCGGTGGCGACTAGAAGCTCGGGAGAGAGCGAGGCCATCTTCTCGCGCTCAAGCGCGTCGGCAAAGAGGCCACATGCCCACGCACGGGCAGAAAAAACGTCGTCGGCAGGGGTTCGACCGCCATCGCCCGACAGACCGAACTTCTCCGTGGCACGGCGCGCGCCAACGTCCACCGACCGCACGCGATCGAGCGAGAGCACGCCAGACGCCATGCGGCCGACAGCCAGTTCCGTGGAGCCACCGCCGCTGTCTGCCACAAGGAGGCGCCTGCCCATGAAGTCCTGGGCCACGCCGAGAAACGTGAGGGAGCCCTCGGTAACGCCGGAGATGACCTCCGGACGCAAGCCACGGCACGAGAGCGCCGCGAGCAGCTCGTCGGAGTTCGCGGCATCTCGTGCCGCAGAGGTGAGCGTACAGCATACGAGCGGCGCGCCGGCGCTTCTCGCCATGGCAAGGTATGCGTCAACGCACGAGCTTACCCGCGTGAGCGCCTCACTTGAGACGCGATGCGAGGCCTCAAGTCCCTCGCCCAGGTTGCAAATGGTCGACTGCTTGAGCATGCGCTCGACGCGGCCGTCCGCAACGTCGGCAACGGCAAGTCGAGCAGTCACGGTTCCGATGTCTATGCATGCGACGCGCGTCACTTGAAGGCCCCCACGGGATCGTAGCCAAAGAACGAGTCGAGCGCCTTCTGCTGCCAACTACGCTCATCGACGTACTCGGCCGTCGCGGAGGCGTCGCGCTTCGCCTCCTCTGGAAGGCCCTCTACGGAAACGCTCGTCTCCCCCTCGCCGACGAACCCACGGGCACGGGCGAGATCCTCTATTCCCTCTCGAGACTGGAGGCGAGAAATATCTTCACTGAACTGCTTGTTCTCTGTCACGATCGCATCGTACCTCATCTGCAGGTCCTCGTTCATGCGGCAGGACACGTAGCAGTCACGGGCGGGTCCGTACAGCATGAAGACGAAAAGCAGCACGGCGAGAGCGGCAAGACTCGTCTTACGGTGCTCGCGGACAAACAGAACCGCGGCGCTCGCGGCGCCGGTGACGGCGGCGACCGTCATCCCGACCCACTCACGAACGTCGACGGGATGGTCGAGCAAGCGACCCGGCATCTCATATATCGCAGCACGCACGTTCCACCTGGCGCGCTGTTCGCTTGCCGTACGGTCGTACCGTCCGTCGCGATGACGGCCGCGCTGGAGGTCAGCGCGAGCGCGACCGACTTGCGTGTCGCGCGCGGCACCTGCCCGCGCCACCATATGCGGCGTCGCAATGCGAGAGCGAGGCGAAGCGGCGGAACCACGGTCTTCGCGAGATGCACGGCCGCCGCGCTCGCGTGGAGCGCGGCGCGTGGCCGTGCGATTCGCCGCAGTGCGAGACGTTGCCACATGCGAATATGCGACGCCCCCAAAGAGGGGTGCACCGTAGACAACGCCTGATTGTGTCGAGTTCTGATTTCCCATGCCGCCGCTTCGTTTTAGGTGTGTTTTTCGGCTGCGTGTAAGCGCTTATCTATTTATACCAAAGCGAGCGCCCTCTGGTTGCGAGAAGGTCCTCTGTTTGCGAATTTCCTTCGTCGAGCGCGGGCGCATCAACCGCCGGCGAGGTCGAACGTGCGGCGCCGTCGCGCCTCGCGCCCTACTCGTCCTCGTCGTCGAGAATGCCGCGCTCCTCGTCCTTGACGTATTCCCACAGCTCGTTCAGCGCCTCGGTATCGAGGTGCGAGAGGTCGGAGTCCATCTCGCGGGCATGGACCTCCATCCTGCTCCACCTCCTGCGGAACTTGCGATTGCTCGCCGCAAGCGCCTCCTCGGCGTCGATGCCCTCGTGGCGGGCCACGTTCACCAGCGCGAAGAGGATGTCGCCAAACTCCTCCATTGCCTCATCGCTGCCTCGGTCCTCTGCCTCGAACTCCTGGCGCTCTGAGGCGACCTGCCTCCACACGTCATCCACCGTTGCCCACTCAAAACCGGCCTTGGCGGCGCGCTTGGAGATCTTCTGGCACTGCATAAGTGCGGGGAGCGACTTTGGCACCGAGTCGAGAAGCCCCTCGGGCCGATCGGCCTCGCCTCGCTTGGCCCGCTCCGCCTTCTTCACGTCGTCCCAGATGTCGAGCACCGCGTCCACACCGTCCGCGCCAAGGCCATCCGAGCCGTCCGCGCCACGGGCGCCCGGGCCACGCCCGTCCGCGCCAAAGACGTGCGGATGGCGCCTGACAAGCTTCTCGTTGAGCTCTCGACAGACGTCGTCGATGCCAAACTCACCCTCGTCAGAGGCTATTTGCGAGTGGAGAAGCACCTGCTCGAGAACGTCGCCGAGCTCCTCGCGCAGATGGTCGGGATTGCCCTCGACGATCGAATCAACGGCCTCGTAGGCCTCCTCGATCATGTTGCGCGTGATCGACTCGTGCGTCTGGGCCTTGTCCCACGCGCAGCCGTCTGGCTGGCGCAGCCTCCAGATCGTGCGAACGAGTCGGTCGAACTCTTGGTGGGTGCGGGGCGCGCCAACACGGGCGCGCGTCTCGTCGTCGGCCTGCTCGGCGGGACTCAGCTCGATGGCCACGGGGGAGTCGAGGGCATCCTCGACCGTCTCGCTGGAGAGAACGATGGCACCCTTCCCCGCCTCGGGTTCGACAAGGTCCTGCCCCCATGCGGCGACGCTGGCGGAAACGGCCGCCGCGTCCCCCGTTACGGTGCGCTCGATTGCCCGCGTGACGCGCTCCGCCACGAGCCGCGAGTCCACTGGACCGGGATGCAGCCGTCCGTCTGCCAGCATGAGCTCATTCTCGGGAATGGCGTCGTAGCCCTCCACGTAGACCATGCGCTCGTGCTTGGCGCAGCACTCGCGCAGCATCGAGCCGACCCAGCGCAGCTGCGTGCCGCTGGGAACCTCGTCATCGACGTCGACACGCCAAAGCGGAGACACCACATAGATGGGGACGCCCGGGAAGTACCAGGCGAGCTTGTCGAGGT
This sequence comes from Olsenella sp., assembly GCA_017941585.1. Classification (GTDB taxonomy): domain Bacteria; phylum Actinomycetota; class Coriobacteriia; order Coriobacteriales; family Atopobiaceae; genus Olsenella_J. Next base: position 23,581 of record JAGAWD010000268.1, read on the forward strand.
AGCGCTCGGCGTCCTGCCGGATGGCGCGTGCCGTGGGCTTGCGCGCCCAGTCGTTCGTGCCGTAGGCGACGGTAACCATCGCGGGCGGAGCGCCGCGCATGGCCGAAAGGCCTCGCAGCGACGTGCGGTCGAACACGTGCCCAGCGACACCTTGGTTGATGAGGTCAAGCCCAAAGCGGGAAGCCACGAGCGCGGGCCAAGTGAGCGAGGGACTGCCCACCACGAACCCCTGGGTAATGGAGTCGCCGAGGGCGAGAAGGTAGGGGCGGACGGGCGCGGGCTCGAGCGTGCCGTTGGTCTCGAGGTTGCCCACGGCGACCGACATGATCGTGGGCAGGTAGATCCTCACCTCGACGTCTGCGTGGTCGGGGTTCTCGAACTCGTGCTCGATGCGCCCGTCGCGCACCATGGTGGTGAACGACTGCTGGCCGGCGACCACGATGTCGATGCCGTCGACCACGCCGTCCTCCGCCGTGCCAAGGGCGCCCGTGCGCTCTACGACGGCACGGTAGATGCGGTGCCCCGCGTCGAGGTGGCGCGTGATCTTGCAGTCGAAGGCAAGGCGGTCGCCGTTGGTGACGAAGTCCATGACCACACCCGAGGTAGAGATCGCCCTGCGGCCGCGGCCCTCGCGCGACAGCGTCTCGAGCTGCTTCTCGTAGAAGCGCTGCGGCTGCACCATGCCGTCGCTCAGGCGCACCAATCGCGCGGCGCCGCGAATGAACGGCGTCATGTCGATGTGCTCGTCGTCCCTCTGGCGACGGAAGAAGATGCGTCTCAGCCTACGCTTGCCCTCACTCATGCGAACACCCCTCGATTGGTTTCAGGTGACAATCATAACCGACGAGCCGGAGCCGCGGCGGCATCAGGGGTCGTATCGATTCGAACGAAGCCAAACGCCACCAAACTGAAGCGAAGCTGAGGCGAAGATTGCCTACGCGGTCGCCCGCGTCGCACGCGATGCGCGTGGCTACGCGGGCGCGCACAGGCGGGCCAGACGCATGGCGTGGTCCGCAAGATAGAGGGGTACGTTTAGCAGCTCCTCGTCCTGCGAGAGGTTGTGCAGCGACAGGCGCATCCTGAGTGGCGTCGCGTCCGGATACTTGCGCGCGTAGTATCTCAGCGAGGCGGACTTGACGACCGCGCCCGACTTGACCTCCACCGGCAGCACGGCACCGCCGTCCTGCACGAGGAAGTCGACCTCGTGGCGCGGCTTCTCGCTGGTCCAGTATCGTGGCGCGACCTCAAGCTGGCCCATGAGCGCAGAAAGCGCGTAATTTTCGGCAAAGGCTCCTTTGAACTGGGAGAAGAGCTGGTCTTTACGGCCAAAGGCCTCGGGACCCAAGCCGGCAAGCCGTCGCAGCAGGCCCCCGTCCAGGCAATAGGCCTTGAACGACGATGGGGCGTCGTGCAATGAGAGTGGGACGCAGGGCCCTGCGCTGCGTACGACCCTGCGTAGCAGGCCCGCGTTCTCGAGCCATGTCACGGCATCCTCGTACTCTCGCGCCCTCGCGCCCTCGCGCACCAAGCCCCAGAGGAACTTCCTGTTTTCGCGCGCAAGCTGGGCGGGCAGCGACCGCCATACTTGGCTGATCTTCGCATACATGGCCGATCCGCCATGCTTGGCGAAGTCGCGCTCGTACGAGTCGAGCAAATCGGACAGCACCCGGTCGACGGAGGCCCATCCCTCCCCTTCCGCATACGCGCGCACGGCCTCGGGCATCCCACCCACCGCAAAGTAGGCGCGGAGCTGCTCCTCGAGCTGGGAGCAGAACACCTCTGGCAGGGGGCCGACCTCGTCAAGCTCGGCACAGAACGTGTCGAGGCCCGTCGCCCCGACCGCGCGGAGGAACTCGGAGAAGCTGAGAGGCGCGAGCTCCCTGAAGGTCACCTTGCCAACGGGAAACGACCCCTCGTTTCTCGCGAGCGCCACACCGAGCAGCGATCCCGCACAGGACACATGGTACTCAGGCGCCTCCTCGGCGAAGTACTTGAGCGCTCCGATGGCAGCGGGGCAGTCTTGAATCTCGTCGAGGATGATGAGCGTCCTGTCCGGATCGATGGTCTCGCCGAGCGCAAGCGACAGGTTTCGAACGATTCTGTGCGGGTCATGCGTCTGCTCGAACAGTTCGGCGTACTCGCTCGGGATGCCAGGGGCGATCTGCTCGAGCGATACGTACGCGACGTTCTCGTAGCACTGGGCGCCAAACTCCCTGAGCACCCAGGTCTTGCCCACCTGACGTGCACCCTTGAGCATGAGCGGCTTGCGATGTGGAAGCACCTTCCACGATCTCAGGTCATCAATGATGTCTCTCTGCATTGTTCTCATTTCTTCCCAAAATGTGATTCTAGTCACACTATACGGTGTATTTTTGTGATTACAATCACGTTTTGGGAAGTTTTTTGCGAATGTATCACCGTAGTGCGCCGCCTTGGGCGCGCGCCGCAAACCACATGCACACGCCAGGACGCAGACGGCGTGCGCGAGCGGCGGATGATCGGCCGCACGGTCAGGTGGGCGTCCGCGCTGCACGTTCTTTGATTGTTTGCCCCACGTAAGGCCCGGGGCCGGCGACGCTACTGGTCGCCCTCGTCGTCGCCGCCGACCTCCTCGAGCACGCCGAGCGCCGCCGGCAGCAACTCCTCCCTGCTGGCGTGGTAGGGGTAGTTCATCTTCTTCGTCTTGGGGTAGATGATGGCGCGCCGCTCCTTCAGCTTGAGCGCGATTGCACGCGGCACCTCGATGTTCGCGTACATGAGCCGGCCGTTCGCCACCGAGACGGACGTGACGCCCAGGCGCTGCGCCCGGATGCGGATGCGCGCGCGGTCGAAGAGGTTCTTGCCGGCGAGCGGCAGCGCGCCGTAGCTGTTCTCGAGGTCCATCTCCAGCGCATCCACGTCGGAGAGCTCGGTCGCGGCAGCGAGGCGGCGGTAGGCCAGCACGCGCTTGTCGACGTCGGGCAGGTACTCCTCCGCGAGGTAGAAGTCCGCAGGCAGGTTGATGGTCACCTCGGGTTGCGCGACCTCGCCCGTCTCGCCGCGCGCCTCGCTCACAGCCTGGCCGAGCATCTGCGTGAAGAGGTCGAAGCCGACGCCGGAGAGGTTGCCGTGCTGCTCGGCGCCCACGAGCGAGCCGGCACCGCGAATCTCGAGGTCGCGCATGGCGATGCGCATGCCACTGCCGAGGTCCTGGTACTCGTTGATGGCCGTCAGGCGGTCGGTCGCCTCCTCGGTGAGCGGGAGCTCGGGCGGGAACATGAAGTAGGCGTACGCCTGCGTGCGCCCGCGACCAACGCGCCCCTTGAGCTGGTAGAGCTGAGCCAGGCCCAGGCGCTGCGAGTCCTCGATGATGAGGGTGTTGGTGTGCGGGTTGTCGATGCCGCTCTCGATGATGGTCGTCGCCACGAGCACGTCGATCTCGTGCTCCTGGAACTGGAGCATCACGTCCTCCACCTGTGCCGCGCTCATCTTGCCATGCGCGATGCCCACGCGGGCCTCGGGCGCGGCCTCCCGCACGCGGTCGACCGCGTCCTCGATCGTGGTCACGCGGTTGCTCACGTAGTAGACCTGGCCCTCGCGGGCGAGCTCGCCGCGGATGGCCGCCGAGACCACGTCGGGGTCCCACTCGCCCACGGTAACCTTGACGGGCAGGCGCCCTGGCGGCGGCGTGAGGATGAGGCTCATGTCGCGCACGCCGCTCATCGCCATCTGCATGGTGCGCGGGATGGGCGTTGCCGAGAGCGTGAGCACGTCGACCTGCTCGCGCATGTTCTTGAGCTGCTCCTTGTGCTGGACGCCGAAGCGCTGCTCCTCGTCGATGATGACGAGTCCGAGGTCGTGCGGGTTAACGTCTGCGGAGAGCAGGCGGTGCGTGCCGATGAGGACGTCCACGTCGCCGGCGGCGAACCCCTCGAGCGCACGCCGCTGCTGGGCCGGCGTCACGAAGCGCGAGAGTACGCGCACCGTGAGGTCGAACGGGGCGAAGCGCGCGAAGAAGGTCTCGAAGTGCTGCTGCGCGAGGATCGTCGTGGGGCAGAGCACCATGACCTGCTTGGCATCCTGGCAGCACTTGAACGCGGCACGCAGCGCGACCTCGGTCTTTCCAAAGCCGACGTCTCCGCAGAGGAGGCGGTCCATGGGCTTCTCCGACTCCATGTCGCATTTGATGTCGGCGAGGGCACTTGCCTGGTCTGCCGTGAGCTCGTAGGAGAAGCTCGACTCCATGTCGAGTTGGGCCGGGGTGTCGGGCGCGAAGGCGTAGCCATGCACCGCCGATCGGCGCGTGTAGAGGTCCACGAGGTCGAACGCGAGCTTCTTGGCGGACCTGCGCGCCTTGCCCGTAACGCGCGACCAGTCCGCCGTGTTCAGGCGTGTGAGTCGCGGACTCGAACCGTCCGGCCCGACGTAGCGCGTAAGGCGATCGACCTGCTCGAGCGGCACGAAGAGCTTGTCGCCACCGGCGTACTCGAGAAGGAAGTAGTCCCTCTCGCGCCCCGCGACCTCCTGACGCACGATCTGGGAGAAGAGCGCGATGCCATGCGTGGCGTGGACCACGTAGTCGCCCGGCTTGAACGGGAAGGTCACGCTCGTCGGATCGATGCGGCGCACGCGACGGCGGCTCTTAGCCATGCGCGCCGTGAGGTCGGAGACCGAGAAGACCGCGAGGCGTGCCGACGGCACCACAATGCCCGCGGGCACCGGGGCGTCGAAGAAGGTGACCATGCCGCGCTCGAGCGGAACCGGCGCCTTGGCCGCGTCCTCGTGCGTGACGGGGACGCGGTTCTCCGCAGCCGCGCCGAGAGACTCCGCGAAGGGGATGCGCTCGTCTGTAAAGGTAAGCTCGAGAGCCTCGCGCGCGCCACGGTCCGGCACGGCGAACACGACGACGTCGCGGTCGCGGACGAGCTGGCGCATGCGGCCGAGGAGCTTGGCGTCGGATCCGGCGATGCCGGGCTGGCGCACGTCGAGCTCGGCTGTGGCACTCGAGCCCGCACGCTGGATGGACGTGAGCGACAGGCGCTGCTGCCCGCCGAAGTCGAGCTTGCGCGGGTCGGTGTAGAGCCCCTCCGTCGCGACGCGGGCGTTGCGCGCGGCCGACAGAATCTCGTCGTTCGCGCGCATGCAGTCGTCGAAGAGGGCGCGTGGCTCCGAGAGGACCACGAGCGCGTTCTGGCTGATGTGGTCGAC
>JAGAWD010000269.1 GCA_017941585.1 Olsenella sp.
CGACGGCGCGTGCCGTGCAGCGCTCGCTCAACGCGGGGGCGTGGTCCGCGTGAGCGGGAGGCGCCCGACGCCGAGGGGCGACGCGAAGAGGCCGAGTGATTTGGCCGTGGCCTCTGTCTGCGTAGCGCTGGTTCTGCTGGTGGGGCTCTTCGCCTGGATCGGCTACGTGCTCACGAGGCCAGAGGAGGAGGAGACGGAGCTGCCGGCGCACGAGGCCAAGGTGACCCACGACAGCCTGGCTCCCACGTACACCTACGACGGGGAGATCATCCGGTGGTACGTCCTGGTCGATCCCGACTCGAACGTCCAGTACCTCGTAAACGATAGGGGTGGCTGCTGCGTGCGGCTGGACAGCTACGGGAACGTCATGGGGGTCAGCTATGAGTGACGACGACGGAACGCCGGGCATCGCCATCCTCGTGGCGCTTCTGATTGGGATGGCCGCGGTGGGCTGGATCTGCTTGCGGCTGGTGCTGCTGGCCCTCACATGGCTCTTCGCGGTGGCGAGCGTGCTGGTGCAGGCGTAGATGAATCTCGGTAAACGAATTGCCGCCCGTCCCGGTTCTCCGGGGCGGGCGGAGCGATCAAGCAAGAGCGCCCCTGTTTGAGGTAACAAAATGTGACCTCAAACAGGGGCGCCAAGCCAAGCTCATACTTGAGGTGCCAAACTGGCACCTCAAGTCATTCCCCTACCTTCCCAACCTCGCAAGGATGGCGGCAACGGTGTCCACGTCCTCGATCCTCGCGATGCCGAAGCTCCTCCTGCCCGCGTCCTTGAGCGAGGCACCCACGAGGTAGCCCTCCGTGCCGTCTATCACGAGGAAGCGGTCATGGAAAGCCGTGGTGTGTCGCACGGTCAGCTGCGGATACTGGGCGTTGAACGTGTCCACGTCGCGGCGCGTGAGCTGCGTGCGCGGGTGGGTCCACACGGTCACGACCACTCCGCCTTGCTTCTTGGCGAGGATGTTGAGGGTGCCGACGTCCACGTAGCCGTCTATGAGCACGATCTCCCGCTCGGCCCTCTGCACGAGAGACACCAGCAGCTCGAAGGCGTCGTAGACCTGGCCGTCGAAGAACACCTTCTGGCTCGGGGCCTCGTGTGCCTCCATGTAGTCGAAGACGCGCTCGAAGCGCTCGTCCGTCGACTTCTGATACTCAAGCTGGCGCAGCTCCACCGCGCGGATCTGCTCGAACATGGCGGCGTTGCTCGCGATGAAGTGACGCATCTCCACGAAGGCATCCATGATGCTGACGCTCACTGCCACGGCGGTCTTGCTTCTCAACACCGCCGAGAGCATGGAGACACCTTGTTCCGTGAACACCCGGTGTGGTTTCCGTCGACCGCCCCACCCCTCCTCACTTGAAATCACAGATTGTGATTTCAAGGCATCGGTCTCCTCTGAGGTCAGCCTGAAACAGAACCTCTCAGGAAACCGATCGGGATTCCTCGAAACCGCTTGGTTAAGCGCCCTGACTTCCACCCCATACAGCCTCGCCAGGTCGCTGTCGAGCATGACCTGCACGCCGCGCACGGTGTAGACGAGGTCGCGGATGAGCGGCTCGTTCGCCGGGACGATGGCGACAGCCTCGTCCTCTGCCGCGTCCTGAGCGGTGGCCCCTGTCGTGCCTGATCTCTCCTCTTCCGCCATCCCTGCCCCCTTTCCTTCGTGTTTAGTGGATGAATTGTACCAGCCGCAGGGGCCGCTCGCCACGGCCAGACGGCCCCTGCGGCGGATGTCTACGCCACGGCCCCCTGCGCCTTGGCCTGGGCGAGCATGGCCTCCAGCTGCTCCACCGTGAAGGTGAGCGCAGGCGCGGCCTCCGGCCCCGCGAACGGGTCGTCCTCGTCGTCGAGGTCGAAGTCCATGTCGAAGCAGCCCTGCACCTTGGAGACCGCAGCCTTCTTGGCGTCGGGGTCCACGTCGGCGTAGATGTTGAGCGTCATGGAGACCGATGCGTGGCCGAGGTAGCTGGCGACGGTGCGCACGTCGGTTCCGCCCGCGATCATCATGGTCGCAAAGGTGTGGCGCAGATCGTGGAAGGTGCAGTCGAAGCCGTTCATCTTGCAGAAGGCCGCGAACTCCTTGCCCAGCATCGTCGGGTTGTACGGGCGGCTCTCGGGCTCCTGCGTTCCCAGGATGTAGGGGTCGCCCGCGAGGCCGAACTCCGCCATCTTGCTGCGCGACTCGGCCCGCATTGCCTTGAGGGCTCGGAAGGTGTGGGCCGTGAGCGGGATGGTGCGGGCGGAGCTCGACGTCTTGGGCTCCTTCTCGTAGAAGCCCCCGCGCCCGTTGCCCAGCGCGTGGCTGACGGTGACGGTGCCGTCGTCGCCCAAGTCGCTCCAGCGTAGGGCGCAGACCTCGCCCCGGCGCATGCCGGTGGTGAGCGCGAGCTCTATGGCCATGCCGAGGGGCTGGGGCTGCGCCGCGCGGGCGAGCTTCATCATGCGGGTGCGGTCCTCGCGGCAGAGCGCGTTTATGGGCGTCTTCACGCGCTTGGGAGGCTTGCAGAAGTCGCAGGGGTTCTTGGTGAGCAGGTCCTGGGCGACGGCCCACTTCATGGCCTGCTTGAGGAGGCGGAACGGCTTGGCGACGCTCTTGGGCGCGTAGCCGTCCTTGGTCATGGCCGCCATCCAGCCGTTGACCGTGGCGATGGTGACCGACGCAAGCTTCTCGGCACCGATGTAGCGGCAGATGAGCTTGGCCTCGCTGCGGTAGCCCCGGGCGGTTGAGGGCTCGATGGTGCCCGACTCCTCCTTGTAGTCGAGGAAGCGGTCCATGAACTCGCGCACGGTGACCCCCGTGGCGAGCGCCCCTCCCTTGCGCTCCAGGTCGAGGATCAGCTCGTCGCGCTTGCGCTCCGCCTGGCGGCGGGTCTTGGCCTCCACCTTGTGATAGGTGCGGACTGTCTCTCCGGTGAGGGGGTTCTTGTGCGAGAGGGTTATCTCCCACGTGTCCTTTGCCCCGCGCTTGCGGATGCTGCGGGTGGTGTAGCTGAGCTCTGCCATGGTCTTTGCCTTCCTTTCCTCCGAGCTCGAAGGCGATTCGGTTGCCACCATGGCTGCCACCATAGTTGCCACCAAATTGCCACCAACCCGAAGCTGGGAAGGCCGGAAGGCGTGAACTGGTATGGAAAGGGTGAATGGGAAATCCACAGCCCCACCACATCTACCTGCTATTCTCGGAAGCGGTGAAAGGCCTGACTTGGATTGAGACGACCCCTGAGTCACTCATAACCCGGAGGTCGTAGGTTCAAATCCAGTTCCATGCCTCGCGCGGAGCGCTCGGCGTTCTCGCTCAAGACGCGCCACTGGCGCGTCTTGCCGGCTACGCCGTCGCTCGAACCCCCGCGACCAAACGTTACAGCAGGTCAGC
>JAGAWD010000023.1 GCA_017941585.1 Olsenella sp.
CACTTCGCTTCGCTGTCTTTCGTCGATCTTTCGATCGCAGTATCCGGTTTTCAAGGTTCGCCGCGCCGCCCCCGGACTTCCCGTCCGCCGCGGCGCGAGAAGTAACTATACGCGCCCGCCGCCCCCGTGGGGCCGAGGATTATGCACTTCACAAACCCAACACAATCGGCGGACGGATGCATAAATCCGTTAAACGGTATCCCATCGTGCCCATTGACCGATATCTGCTGGAAAAGCGCCGTTTTCTTACTGTTCGGAGCATTAGGGGGCTGCTGTTTTAAGCCCGTGTGATCATTCTGGCCCACACAGCCGCCCGCACACGATACGCTCCGCACCATTGCCTTGCGCCGCGGCGCAAGGCCAGGCAACCGCCTGAGTACCATGGTGTCTGGTTATATGTGCAGCCGAGCCATATATGTAAGAGGCTGCACTATATATAGGACAGATGAATGAGTGGGCCCACATGCCGCCGCATGGGCAACCCGCCCCGCACGACACCCTGGCACATTGCGCCTCGCGCCGCTACGTCGCGAGTGACTCGGCCAGGTTGCCGCGTGCTATGTCGCACGCCGCCCCCAGCAGATTGTCCCTATCTGCCACCGATTCCGCCTCCGCATATGCACGTATCACCGGTTGCGTACGGGAGGGCCTCAACATCACCCACGCGCCGTTCTCGAAGTAGACCTTCATCCCGTCCGCATGGCTCACCTGCGTAGGAACGCGCCCCGCAAGATGGCGTGGATTAAGTCCCGGCAGAAGATTGCTGAACGTCTGCATGGCCGCCGAATCAAGCCTCAGGTCCTTCCGCGCATAGTACATGGCGCCAATCTGCGACTCAAGATCGCGCACGAGATCGGTGGGGCTCATCGAGCTCTGCGCGAGCATCTCGGTTAGATATAGCGCGCAGAGGATCCCGTCCCTCTCTGGAAGATGCTCGGGGAAGCTCACTCCCCCATACTCGTCGCAAGCGAGAAGGACGTCACCCACGCCGATTTCTCCGTGCAATCGCTGGAATCCCACTGGCACGGCGCTAATCTCGCATCCCAAACGCTCCGCCTGCCTCGTTATGCGTGCCGAGCATGGAAGCGTCATGACGACACGACCCTGACGCCCATGTTGCTTCACGAGATGGTCCATGAGGAGAGGGGCGATGTTGTGTGGTGCGACCAGGCGCCCCCTTTCGCTCACGAGGGAGCTTCTCCCACAATCGCCATCAAGCACGATGCCGAAGTCCGCTCCTTCGGTAACGACGCGTTGCTCGCAATCGTCAACCCAAGGTTCAACCGGCTGGGGGTGAATCCCCGAGAAGTCCTCCGTCGCAGAGTCGTGAATCTCAGTGACATCGCAGCCCAGACGCCGCAGCAGCGACGCCACGATACCGCGTCCAGTACCGTACATCGGGTCAACCACGACGCGAAAGTGGGCACGCGCGATGCTCTCGGCATCGACGAGCGTCTCGAGATGGTCGAGGTAGGGCCCCGCGAGATCGACCGTCTCGAAGCTGCCCACATCGCCGTCGTTTGACGTAGTCGCGTACTCATCAACCCGACGAGCGAAGCTCGCCGACACGGGACCGCCGTCTCTCCCTCTCACGATTATTCCGCCATACTCGCACGGGAAGTCTGAGGCAGTTATCGAGATGCCGCCCACGCAGTCGTCGTTGCGCGCAACGGACCATCCGAGCGCGGGCGTGGGGCAAGGTGCGTCTGAAACCAGCACGCGCAGGCCGAATGACGCAAGCGTGCCAGCCGCAAGCAGGGCAAGGCGCTGCGAGTCGTGACGGGTGTCGAACGCGACGTAGACGACGTTGGCGGGCGCCTCGCACGAGGTGCCCCAGACCAAACCGAGCGCAGAGGCTATGCTCCCGACGCCCTCCTCGTCAAACCCATCGTCATAGCGCGCACGCCAGCCAGAGGTGTCGAAGTGGATGACGTGCATACCCTATCCGAGCTGCCCGAGTGCTTTGTCTCCCAGTGCCTCGAGGAAGCCGGCGTGCTGGGCATCGTCCGCAAGCGCGAGACGGGCATTCGTGGCGGCCCAGGCCGCGGGGGTTCCGGTGTCACAGCCCTCGTCGGGATCGACGACGACGGCGTACATCTCCTCCTCGGCAAGCAGCCGCTCCATCGCGTCTGTAAGCTGGATCTCTCCGCCAGCTCCAGCGCCCTGGTCCGCAAGAAGGTCCATGATGCGCGGCGAGAGGAGGTAGCGACCGACGATGAAGAGGTGCGAGGGGGCGTCCTCGGGCGCCGGCTTCTCCACAAGACCGGTCACCTTCCAGACGGCGCCCTCCTGCTCGCCCTCGGCATCCACCCCGTCAAGCGAGCCGACGCACTCGCCTGCGATGATGCCGTAGCGACTCACCTGGTCGGCCGGCACCGGCGCGACGGCAATGACGGACGCGTTGCCATGAGCGCGAGAGACCTCGGCCATCTTGACGCACATTTGGCGGTCGGGCACGAAGTAGTCACCGAGCAGGACGAAGAAGGGCTCGCCGTCGATGGCGTCGGCGGCACAGTGCACCGCGTGACCGAGCCCCTTGGGATCGTCCTGGTAGACGAACGAGACGGGCATGCTCGACGCTGCGTGCACGAGCTCGGCCTCCTTGTCCTTTCCGCGGGAGCGCAGCATGTCCTCGTAGCCGCCATCGACCTTGAAGTAGGACTCGATCTGAGGCTTCTCGCGCGAGTTGACGATGACGACGCCATCGACGCCAGAGGGCTCGAGCGCCTCCTCGACCACGTACTGGATGACGGGCTTGTTCAGGACGGGAAGGAGCTCCTTGGGGGTGCTCTTCGTCGCGGGAAGGAAGCGGGTGCCGAGGCCGGCGGCGGGAATGATTGCCTTCATCGAGAAAGTCCTTTCTGTGGGCGCGCGCCACAAGGGCGCCTCATCCACAAAAGGATACCCCCTTGTCGTTTGGAGTGCGAACGAGGCACGCCGTGGGCGGTATGCGGGGGCGCGTTTCTCCGTGGGCGGCGAACGGAAGGGCGTTTATGTGAAGGATGCGTGTGAGGGGCATGGGCACGAAAACGATGTCTAGCCGATGAGGCGCCATCCCCTCCTGGCGACGTGGGGACGAAGAGCCGCGACCAGAGACGCGGTGTCCGCGCAGGAAAAGCCAGGCCCGAGCGACAGTATCCTCACGTTGGCGTCGCAGGCCACACGCGCGACGCCATCGAGGACGCGTGCAAGGCGAGGCCCCTCGGGGGCCTGCGTACCGGCGCGCAGGCGAACGCAGAGGGCCATGCCCTCTGCAGCGGAGAGGGACGCGAGCCTTGGCAGCGCCCGCTCCAGGCACCCGAGCGACGCCTCGGCCCCGAGGGGAACCTCGACCCCGAGCGCCGTGGCACCGACGTTCGCGAGCATCTGGAACTCCGCGCGAATGCGGTCCTCCACGTCGATGGGCGTCTCGTCCGCAAAGAGCCCGTCGGCTATCACGGTCGAGACCGTCGTGGTCGCAATGACGGGTCGCGAGCTGACCTGGCGAATCGCGCGCACGGCCGCCCCCGTCAGCAGGGCATGCCCGCCCTCGGCGACAAAGCCGTGGACGCCGGCCGCCTCGAGACGCACGACCTCGCGGCAGAGCGGCTCGAGCGCCCGGTGGATGGCGTCCTCCCACGGGTCATCCTCCGGGGAATCGTCCTCCCACGGGGTGCCCGCGAACGGGTTGATCTCGCATAGTTCGTTCAAGCGTAGGGCGCCTGCGGGTGGGTCGCCCGCGCAGGGGCCCTGCGAACCCTGCGACGCGGGGCACTCGAAGCCCGAGACGCGACCCAGCACGTAGCGCGGGGCCGCCGAGAAGGCCGCGCGCACGGCATTTGTGACGGCGGCGTCCTCGCAGTGCGCAAGCCCGGCCTCCTCAAGCTCGACGTCGCTGCAGCCGGCCGTATGGGTGACGGCAGCGGCGGCACCGCCAAGGCGGAACATCTGATGCATCTGGGCCAGGGCGGAGGCGTCGCTCACGTTCCATGCGGCCGGTGACACGTCGTCCGCAAAGGGAAGCTCGCTCAGGCTCCGGGACATGTCTCCCGAGAGCACCATGGCCAGATCGGAGTCGGGCGAAAGCACGTGAGCGAGCTCGGCCGAGATCATGGCCCGTGCATCGTCCGTGAGATCCGCGGCATCCTCGGCGAGCTCCAGATCGTTCTCGGCGAGTTCCAGATCGCTCTCGGCGGAATTCGTGTCGCCCTCGGCAATGCCCGGGCCGCCCACGGCGAGGTCTGCGCTACTCATCTACGGATATACCCTGGTTCTCGAGGTAGGCAAGCCACTTGTTCTGCGTGTCGAGCGAGAGAGCGTGCTCCATCAGACAGGCCTCGGCATCGGCGGTCTTGGGGTCGACGCCTAAGTCGCGCTCGAGAAACGAGCGCAGCATTCGGTGGCAGCGCCACACGTGTGACGCATACTCGCGCCCCTCGGCAGTAAGCTGAACGCGCCCATAGCGGTTCTGCTCGACGTAACCGGCCTCCTTGAGCGTCGAGAGGGCCTTGTTCACGCTCGCCTTGGAGACCGCGAGCTGCTCGGCCACGTCAACCGAACGAATGCCCTCGGTCGAGCCGGTCTCGACCATGATGCGATAGATCGACTCGAGGTAGTCCTCGTTCGCCATCGTAAGACGGCGCGGCTCCGCAGTCGCCCCCGAGGCATTGAGGCAGGCGTCGCACCCTTCGGTGGGATCGTTGTTGGTCTTGGCAGCCATCTGTCTCTCCCGTCGTGAGAAGGATTGCGGTCGCTCGCGTCCTAGAGCACGTCCTGGTCGGGAACCTCAACGCGCGAGACGTGCGCGCCCATGGCCGAGAGCTTCTCGACGAACCCCTCATAGCCACGGTCGATGTGATAGATGTCGGAGACGGTCGTGGTGCCGTCTGCGACGAGGCCCGCCATGACGAGAGCCGCGCCGCCGCGCAGGTCAGGCGACTTGACCTCGGCGCCCGAGAAGCCCGCCACACCGTGCACGATGGCATGGTGACCTTCGATGCGGATGTCCGCGCCCATGCGCTGCAGCTCGCTCGCGAGCATGAAGCGGTTCTCGAAAACGTTCTCGGTGATGATGCAGGACCCGTCGGAGAGGGCGAGAAGCGCCATGGTCTGCGCCTGCATGTCCGTCGGGAAGCCCGGGAAGGGCAGCGTCTGGATGTCGACCGCGTGGATGGCCCCGGTGCGGCTGACGGTGCACTCGTCCATCGCGCGGTCGATGGTCAGCCCCATCATCTCATACTTCTTGAGGACGAGTCCGAGGTGGCGTGGGTTGAAGCCTTTGACGGTGACCGGCCTGCCGCAGAGGCCCGCCATCGCGATGAAGGTCCCGGCCTCGATGCGGTCACCCACCACACGGTGGGTCGTGGGATGCAGCTCGTCGACCCCCTCAATCTCGATGACGGGCGAGCCAGCACCACGGACCTTGGCTCCCATCTCGTTCAGGAGGTTGGCGAGGTCGACGATCTCGGGCTCGCGAGCCGCGTTATCGATCGTCGTCACGCCCTTCGCGCGAACGGAGGCCATCATGAGGTTCTCGGTTGCCCCTACGCTCGCGAAGTCAAGCGTTACCGTGGTGCCGGAAAGCCCCTTCGGCGTTGTCGCATGAATGTTGCCGTGATCAACCTTGAACGAGACGCCCAGCGCCTCGAGGCCGAGGATGTGCATATCGATCTTACGCGCGCCGATGTTGCACCCGCCCGGCATGGCCACGATGGCCTTACCAAAGCGAGCGAGCAGGGGCCCGAGCACCGCCGTCGAGGCGCGCATCTTCGCGACGAGATGATAGGGCGTCTCCCACTTATCGATGGTCGACGTATCGATCTCGAGCTCGTGGACGCCCTTGACGGTCACCTTGGCGCCAAGGTACTTGAGTACCTTGCCCATGACATGAACGTCAGAGATGTTGGGAACGTTGGTGAGGGTCGTGACGCCTGGCGCGAGAATCGTCGCGGCCATGAGCTTGAGGGCGGAGTTCTTCGCGCCCTCAACAGTTACCTCACCCTCTAACGGGTATCCACCCTCGACCTTGATGACTTCCAAATTTCCTCCGACCTACGAGGACGCGTCCTGGTCCGACGCATGCTTGAGAAGAAGGTTACACCAACTGATCTTGTTGTCGTAATAGGCACGCCTGTGGTCGCCCTCGGGAACCTCATCGCGAAGGTCGAAGGCCTTCTGGCGCGTCCTGCGCACGGTGTCGGGATCGATGTCGTCGACGTCGCGTGCGTGGTCGGCGAGGATGATAACGCCCGCTGGATTGATCTCGGCATAGCCGCCCGAGATGATGACCTTGCGCTCCTCGCCGCCATCCTCGGGGGTAAGGTGCAGACGCACCACGCCATCGCCCAGAGAGCAAATCTCGGACGCATGGCCGGGCCACACGCCAAGCTCGCCGGAGTGAGTGACGAGGATAAGGCTCGCGACCGGCCCCTTGTAGAGGAGCCGATCCGGGCGCACGAACTGGCAGGTAAGCTCAGACATCGCGACTTCCCTACTTGGCGTCGGCGTTGTCGGCGTGCATCTTCTCGGCGCGCTCACGCACGTCGTCGATGGTGCCGGCATAGCGGAATGCCTGCTCGGGGATGTCGTCGCACTTGCCGTCGATTATCTCGCCGAAGGAGCGCACGGTGTCCTCGACGGAGCAGTACGTGCCGGGGTTGCCCGTGAACTTCTCGGCTACGTGGAACGACTGCGAGAGGAACTGCTGGATCTTGCGGGCGCGGGCGACCACGAGCTGCTGCTCCTCGGAAAGCTCGTCCATGCCGAGGATGGCAATGATGTCCTGCAGGTCGGAGTACTGCTGGAGGGTCTCCTGCACGGCCATGGCCACGCGGTAGTGCTCCTCGCCCACGATGGACGGGTCCAGCGCGGAGCTCGAGCTCGCCAGCGGGTCAACGGCGGGGTAGATTCCCAGCTCAGTAATGGAGCGGGAAAGGACCGTCGTCGCGTCGAGGTGGGTGAAGGTCGTGGCGGGGGCAGGGTCGGTGAGGTCGTCGGCGGGAACGTAGACGGCCTGGACCGAGGTGATCGAGCCCTCGCGGGTGGAAGTGATGCGCTCCTGCAGGTCGCCCATCTCGGTCGCCAGCGTCGGCTGATAACCAACGGCCGACGGCATACGGCCCAGCAGTGCCGAAACCTCAGAACCCGCCTGCGAGAAGCGGAAGATGTTATCGATGAAGAGAAGGACGTCCTGGCCCTGGTCGCGGAAGTACTCGGCCGTGGTGAGGCCGGCGAGGCCGACGCGCAGGCGCGCTCCAGGCGGCTCGTTCATCTGTCCGTAGACCAGGCAGGTCTTGTTGATGACACCGGACTCGGTCATCTCGAGGTAGAGGTCGGTACCCTCGCGCGTGCGCTCGCCGACGCCCGTGAAGACCGAGGTGCCGCCGTGCTCCTGCGCAAGGTTGTTGATGAGCTCCTGGATGAGGACCGTCTTGCCGACGCCGGCGCCGCCGAAGAGGCCCGTCTTGCCACCGCGGACGTAGGGCTCGAGAAGGTCAATCGCCTTGATACCCGTCTCGAAGATCTCGGTCTGGGTGGTGAGCTCCTCGAAGGAGGGGGCGGGGTGATGGATTGGGTAGTACTGGACGTCGTCGGGAATCTCGCCACCGTCGACGGGGCGGCCCATGACGTTCCAAACGCGGCCAAGGGTAGAGGGGCCCACGGGCATCATCATGGGGTGACCGGTGTCACGCACCCTGAGGCCGCGGCGCAGGCCGTCGGTCGAAGACATCGCGACCGTGCGTACCACGCCGCCCGCAAGCTGGGATTCGACCTCGAGAATCGTCGGCTCGGCCGAGTCGCCGAAGTTGCCCTCGACCGTGAGCGCGGTGTAGATCGAGGGCACCTGGCTCTCGAACTTGACATCGACGACGGGACCGACGATACGGACGATGGTGCCCGTGCCGACGCTCCTGTTCATTTGCTGGTAGGCGGCCTCCTCGAGCGGAGAGCGCGTCTGTTCTGCGGTAGTAGCCATTAGTTGTCCTCCAATGCGGAAGCGCCGCCGATGATCTCGTTCAGCTCGGTGGTGATGGCGCCCTGACGCTCGCGGTTGTAAGTGCGGCCTAGCGTGGAGAGCACCTCCTTGGCGTTGTCGGTCGCCGACTGCATCGCGCGGCGGCGCGCACCGTGCTCGGCAGCCGCCGAGTCGAGTAGCGCGTGATAGATGACCGTCCTGATATAGGCAGGCATAAGGTACCCGAGGACCTCCGTGGCCGACGGCTCGAAGGCATAGTCGGGATACGCCTCGTGCTCGACCTCGGAGATGGCCTCCGGATCGCGGGGCGGGTTGGGCATCATGAGCCTCTCGCGAGAGATGGGCAGCAGCCTCTCGGTAACCTGCGTCTGATCGACGCGGTTTCTTGCGTGCCAGTAGAGAAGCTCGACGCGGTCGATGGCGCCGCTGGCGTAGCCGTCCATCACGTAGGACGCGATACGGTCCGCCTCGTCCATGTTAGGCTCCGAGGAAATCCCCACGAACGACAGCACGGGCTTGATCTTGCGGTACGTGAAGTACTCGGTGGGCTTGCGCCCGCACGTGATGACGGACGACTCGACGCCCTTGGCCGCAAGGTCTCTCATCTCACGCTCGACCGCACGCTGCTGAAGGATGTTGAACCCACCTGCAAGGCCACGGTCCGATGCGATGAGGATGAAGAGCACGTGCTTCTCCTCGGCGTGCGTGGCCAAAAGGGGCTGGGACTCGTCCAGACCGGCTCCGGCAACGTTCGCAAGCATGTTGGTGATTGCGTCCTTGTAGGGCAGGGCGTCCTCGGCGCGCGAGAGCGCCTTCTGGATGCGGGCCGTGGAGATCATCTCCATGGTTCGCGTGATTTGCATGGTGCTCCTGATGGAGCTCATGCGCCTCGATATTTCGCGAAGGTTGGCCATCGGTTAGCTCTCCTGGCCCTCGTCGCTTGCGTTCGTCGGATCGAGCGTGCCGGTCTCCTCGGCATGCTCGGCCACGTCGACCATAGTCGCCTTGTTGGGGTGCTCCTTGAGGAAGCGCTCCTTGAAGTGGGCGATGTGACGCTTGAGTCGCTCGGCCTTCGCGTCGTCAATCTTGCCCTGCTTCAGCTCCTGGCGAAGCTTCGGGTGGCGCTCGGCCATGTTCTTGGCCAGCTCGTCACGGAAAAGCGTCACGTGGTCGAGGTCGATGTCGTCGAGGAAGTCCTCCTTGGCGGCAAAGATGGCACAGACCTGATCGGAGACGTCGAGCGCGGCGTAGCGCGGCTGCTTGAGCATCTCCGTCATGTGGGCACCGTGATTGAGCTGGTACTGCGTGGTCTCGTCGAGGTCGGAGCCAAACTGGGAGAAGGCCTGCTTCTCGCGATAGCTCGCGAGGTCGAGACGGAGCGTACCGGCAACCTGCTTCATGGCGGGAAGCTGCGCGGCGCCGCCGACGCGCGACACGGAGATGCCCACGTCGACCGCAGGGCGCTGGCCCTGGAAGAAGAGGTTCGACTGGAGGTAGATCTGGCCGTCGGTGATGGAGATGACGTTGGTCGGGATGTAGGCCGAGACGTCACCCTCCTGCGTCTCAATGATGGGAAGCGCGGTGAGCGAGCCGCCGCCGTTCTTGTCGGACAGCTTGCACGCGCGCTCGAGCAGGCGGGAGTGCAGGTAGAAGATGTCGCCGGGGTAGGCCTCGCGTCCGGGCGGACGATGCAGGGTAAGCGACATCTGGCGATACGCGACGGCCTGCTTCGAGAGGTCGTCGTAAACCACAAGCACGTGTCCGCCGGGGTGCTCCGCGTCGGCGGGGTTGCCGTCCTTGTCGTTGTACATGAAGTACTCGCCGATGGCGGCACCCGACATCGGGGCGATGTACTGCAGCGGCGCCGAGTCGGCAGCCGTGGCGGCAACGATAATCGTCTTGTCGAGGACGCCGCGACGCGCGAGCGTCTCCCTGATTGCAGCGACCGTGGACGCCTTCTGGCCGATGGCGACGTAGATGCAGATCATGTCGGTCTGACGCTGGTTGACAATGGCGTCGATGGCGATTGCGGTCTTTCCCGTCTTGCGGTCGCCGATGATGAGCTCACGCTGGCCACGTCCGATGGGGACCATCGCGTCGATGGCGAGAAGCCCCGTCTGGACGGGCTCGCACACCGGCTGGCGCTCCATGATGCCGGGAGCCTTGAACTCAACGGGGCGCCTGTGCGACGCGTCGATGGCGCCGAGGCCGTCGATGGGCTGACCAAGCGGGTTCACGACGCGGCCGAGCATGGCATGCCCCACGGGAATGTCCATGACGCGCCCGGTAGTGCGGCACTCGTCGCCCTCCTTGATGGAGTCGACGTCACCGAAGAGGACGGCGCCGACCTCATCCACGTCAAGGTTCTGCGCGAGGCCATAGACACTGCGGCCCGTCACGGAGCTGGTGAACTGCAGAAGCTCGCCGGCCATAGCGGTCTTGAGCCCGGAGACGTGCGCGATGCCGTCTCCAACCTCGGTGACGACCGACGCCTCCTGCATGTCTACGGTCGCGTTGATCTGGGCGAGCTGCTCGCGCAGCGTGTCCATAATCTTCGCGGAGCTTATCTTGTCTGTCATTGCTCATCACTTCCGATGAAGGTCGAGGCGAGGGTCTTCCTGATGTTTGCCAGCTGCGCCTTGACGGATGCGTCGTATCGCTTGCCGCGGGCCTCGAGAATGACGCCGCCGAGAATTTCCGGCTCGACGCGCTCGACGAGGTACACGGGGGCATTCAGGTCCTTCTCGGCCTTGGTGCGGACTTTCTGACGAAGCACCTCGTCAAGGGGAACGGCAGTCGTGATCGTGACAGAGACCGTCGTGTCCTCGGTGTCGAGGATCTCCTTGTATTGCTTGGCAACCCGCTCGATGAGATCGAGGTCGTCGGCGTCGCGCATCGCGCTCAACGTCTCGAGGACCTCAGGCGAGAACTTCCTCGCGTGCTGCCATTGCACGAGATCGGCGTTTGCCCTGCCTTCCGAGCGGGCAGCATCGATGAGGGCCCTGCTGTAGGCCTCCACCTTCTCTTCGTCGCCACGCTTAGCGCTCATCAGGTGCACTCACCTCCGCGAGGTACTTCTCCGCGAGCTTGCGCTGCGAGTCCTCGCTCAACTCGTTGCCAATGATCTTGCTGGCAATCTCAACCGACAAGTCGACGACCGATCCGGAAAGCTCGATCATCGCCTTCTTGCGCTCGGAGTCGACCGCGCCACGGGACTTCGCCACGATGTCGGCAGCCTCCCTCTGGGCCTTGGCAAGAATGCGCGAACGCTCCTCCTCGGCCTCCTTCTTGGCTTTGGCGACGATCGTCTCCGCCTCCTTGTGGGCCTCGCGGATGCGCGCCTCGTAGTTCTTGGCCTCGCGCTCGGCCTTGGCCTTTGACTCAGCCGCGGCGTCGAGGTCGTCCTGGATCTTCTGCTGACGCTTCTCCATCATGCCGAGAATCGAGGGCCAAGCGAGCTTGGCGAGGACGAACCAGATGATGAGGAAGGCGATGAGAGCCGGGATGAACTCCGCAGGCTTCGGGAGCAGGATGTCCGCACCGCTCGGCGTTTCGGCGAGGGCGACCGCCGGGGCGGCAAAGTACGCCAACGCAACGCCTAGGGCGCAGGAGAGCTCCTTCAATTTGCTGTTCATACGTTCCTCCAACTCAGCGTTTCTCGTTGTGTGTGGCTGACGTGCGCGACCACTACGCAATGAGCGTTACAACGAAGCCGATGAGGGCGAGTGCCTCGACGAACGCAGAGCCGAGGATGAAGACCGTGAACAGGCGGCCCTGAACCTCAGGCTGACGTGCCATGGCGCCCGTCGCACCGAAAGCGGCCAGACCGATGCCAATGCCAGCGCCGATAACGCCAAGACCATAACCGATGACTCCCACGATTCCTCCTTTGTCATTCACCCGCGTCTCGGGTGATTTCTTGACAGTCTTTCCTATGTCCAGCGGGCGGCTCGCCCGCGTGACGTCGATGTGATAGTTTCGCTACTCAGACTCAACCAACTGGATGTAAACGGCCGAAAGCAGGGTGAACACATACGCCTGGATAGCCGCAACCAAAATCTCGACCATGTAGATGACGATGAGGATGACCACCCAGAAGATCGAGACCGCCGCGCCGGGAACCGCAGAGACGGCAAAGCTCTGGAGAAGCGGCTCGAAGAAGAGCGAGGCCAGAATTGCGAACGCGCCCATGACGACGTGACCCGCGAACATGTTGCAGAAGAGTCGGACCGCAAGCGTAACAAGGCGCAGGAAGGTCGAGAAGAGCTCGATGACCCACACGAGGGCGTTCATGGGGAACGACACTCCCTCGGGCGCCAGGCTCTTGATATAGCCAAGGGGACCCATGCGCTTTACGCCGACCGCGATGAAGTAGACGAATGAGACGAGGGCGAGGGCCGCCGTGACGCCCATGGTACCGGTGCCAGGGTGACAGCCAGGAAT
Source organism: Olsenella sp. (assembly GCA_017941585.1). Taxonomy (GTDB): domain Bacteria; phylum Actinomycetota; class Coriobacteriia; order Coriobacteriales; family Atopobiaceae; genus Olsenella_J. The sequence continues at coordinate 12,398 of JAGAWD010000023.1, forward strand.
GATGCCCACGATGTCGTTGAAGAGGATGAAGAAGAATAGCGAAGCAATGAACGGGAAGTGCTTCTTCCAGGTATCGCCCAGGATGCTCTTGCACATGTCATCGCGAGCGAACTCAATCACGTACTCGACGCCATTGACGAAGAAACCCTGCGGAACGAGGCTCTTTGCCTGCTTCTTCTTGAAGGCAAAGATCACCACGAACAGGAGTGCGATGGCAACGCACATCCAAAAGATGTACTGTGTGAGACCGACGGTGGTGTCTCCCACGATTGCCTGCGACATGAAGCTGTTAATAAGCGCGTCCATCTCTTCAGGCAACTTCGAAAGCGCGTCCACTATTCGTCCTTCCCTTCGGCTGATGCGCGCCCGTTGGCCGCACGCCAGCCCCGTATCGATTCGATTCCCCAAACCGCGAGGAATGCCGTAATCATCGCACACCCGAAGGTGAGCGTTGACTCCCTTGCCACAAAGTAAACCACTAACGTCGCCAGCGACAGCATGGAGAATGACACCAGTATGCTCACCAAGCCGTTGGCAACGCTTGCGGTACCTGCTGCCTCGCCCGCGACGTTCTTGAGTGCGACTTCGAACAGATAGGCCGAAGGCAACGATCCCACCAGCCCGCAAATGACGCCGACCACAATGACCAACGTCGTGTTCAAAGAGCACACCCCCGAACGCCGAGCAATTGCAAAGCGGAGAAAGTCTAGTAGTCTCGTCAGCGAAAGTCCACAAGTCGTATCGAAATTTCACGTTGCTGGCATGATTAGCCCTGACGGAGAATGCGTCGGTAGGTTCGAGAGAGGCATCCGACGCAAGTGCGCACTCGGTGCGATATGTTACCGAGTGTACGGTCGCAAGTGCGCACTCGGTGGGAAACCTCGCCGAGTGTACGGTCCCAAGCGCGCACTCGACGCAAAACCTCGCCGAGTGTACGGTCCCAAGCGCGCACTCGGTGGGAAACCTCGCCGAGTGTACGGTCTCAAGTGCGCACTCGGTGCGATATGCAGCCGAGTGTACGGTCTCAAGTGCGCACTCGGTGCGATATGCAGCCGAGTGTACGGTCTCAAGTGCGCACTCGGTGCGATATGTTGCCGAGTGTACGGTCGCAAGTG
>JAGAWD010000270.1 GCA_017941585.1 Olsenella sp.
CGAGCCATCCTCGCGGACCTCGAAGGTGCGCGACCACTCCTCGTTCAGGAGGTAGCCCCTCGGGGCCTTGGTCTCGCGGACCACGTAGGTGCCGTAGGGCAGGCCGTCCGACGCAACGAAGGCGAGGCCGTCGGCGTCGGTCGTGAGCGTGAGGCACTCCCCTCCCGGCTGGACGAGGTTGTCGCCCACCAGGACTCCCCTCTCGCTCGCGTTGTAGACGGTGAGCTCGGCGCCCTCCAGCGTGGCCCCTCCCAGCGGGCGGAAGCGCAGCGTCTCGCGGTCCTGCTTGGCCACGTCGAGGCCTCCGCGGATCACCTGGTCCGCGTTGTGCCGGCCCTCGTCTGGGCTGTAGACCTTCCCGTCCTCGCGCACCTCGAACGTGAAGGACCAGGACTCGTCTGGGAGGTATCCCGTGGCGGGCTCGGTCTCGCGCACCTCGTAGGTGCCGTAGGGCAGAAGGTCGGCGGGCGTCGCGAGCGAGCCGTCGTCCGGGTCCGCGGTGCCGCTCCACACGGCCTCGTCCCTCCCGTAGGGCTTCCCGCCCACCGTGACGGGGCCGGCGCTCCTGTTGTAGATGGTGTAGGTGGCGTCGAGCGAGGCGTCGCCCTGCGGGACCGTCCCGTCGAGCTCCAGGTCGCGCTTGGCGAGCGACATGCCTCCGCGGATGACGTCGTCGGCGACCTCGGGCGCCACGTAGGTCGTGACCGCCTCGGCGGTGCCCTCCGCCGTGACGCTCACGGTGTGGGGCTTGGTGTCGGTGAGGAGGTAGCCCTCGGGGGCCTTGGTCTCGGTCACGACGACCGTGCCGAGCGGGACGGTGGGGTTGCCCTTGGAGTCGTGGTAGAGGTCGTCGCCGGAGACGAGGTGCTCGGCGTCGAGCGTGGCCCTGCCGTCCGCCCCTGTGCGCAGCACCCAGGTGCGGGCTGGCTTCCCCTCGGCCTTGGCGGAGGCGTAGTACTCCACGCGGAACTCCGCCCCGGCGAGCGTGGCGTCGCCCTGGGCCGCCGCGCCGGTCTCCGAGTCCACCTTCGCGACCGCGAGGCCGAGCGGGTTGGACTGCGGCTGCTCCGGGGCGTCGACGTGGGAGTCCCTCCCCGCGCTGACGGTGACCCTGCGCGCCTTCCCGTCGAGGGCGTATCCCTTGGGCGCCTTGGTCTCGCGCACCCAGTAGGTGCCCGGGGCGAGCTGGTCTGCCGAGCCGTTCCCCTTCGAGTCCGTCTTGATGGTGGCCGCCCTGTTGGTGCAGCCCTCGTCGGTGAAGACGCCGTACTCCGCGCCTGCCAGGCTGTAGAGCCCCTCTGCCGCAGATACGGAAGTGTCGGCGGAGGACTTGCCCAGGCTGATGGAGCCGTAGGGCAGCACCTCGACGACGCTCTGGCATGGGGCCCCGTCGTTGTACCAGACGCGGCTCATGCGGTCCCACTCGCCGCTCTGCCCGGCGTGCGCGCGGGCGTCCGCCACCACGGACTGGATCTTGCCGGCGTCGGACCGGCTGACGCGGCCTCCCGCGCCCTCGTAGATGTTCCCGCTCATGTCGGCCACCGAGTACGCGCCGCCCCCGAAGTCGACGCTCGCGCCGCAGAGCATCCACACCGCGAGGTTGATCGAGGAGTCGGGCGTGGCGAAGCCCTGCGGGTTGCCCGGCGCGACCTGGCTCATGAGGTAGGCCAGCGCGTGCGGGTCGGGCAGGATCCCGGAGGCCTCGCCGGTCCAGTCCCATCGGGTGAACGTGTGGTCGTCGGGGTTGCCGCGCTCGGGGTTGATGCAGTACGCCTCGTGGCCGTCTGCCGTGCCGAACGCGATGAAGCCCTCGCCCCCGTGGGTCGAGCTCGTGATGGTCATGGAGCCGCTCGCCGCGTAGGCGGCGACCGGCGCGAGCGCGCCGAGGAGCTGGGACGCGACGAGCGCCGCCGCCATCACGAGCCCCCCGAGGCGCCTGAGGATGTCCTCTCTCTTCCCGCGCATGGCTACTCGCCCCGCACTGTCTCGGGCTGGGGGTCGCCGGCCCCGGGGCGCATGGCCTCGGAGCAGGCGCGGGCGTCCTGCGCGTGCTCCGCGAGCGGGCGGGGCGCCTGGTGGAGCTCCGCCCAGCGTCGGCGCGACTCGATGAGCGCCTCCTTGATCGCCTGGGGCGGGACCTTGCGGGTCTCGACCTGGTTGCGGCCGTTCTCGTCGGGGATGGGGTTGCCGTCCGCGTCGAGCACGGAGCGGCGCAGCCACACCTCGCGGTCGGCGAGCAGCGGGATGTCGCGCCAGTGCTCGCCCTTGAAGCGGCTCTCGTCGACGAAGAGCGCGCTGAACTGCCAGCCCCCGAGGTCCTCGCCGTCGACGACGGTCCCCATGGGCAGCGTCACGAGGTTGAAGCTCCTCTCCTCCCCGCTCTTCCAGTCCTGGTAGTGGATGTCCTCGCGCACGAAGTTCTCGTGCACGGTGAGGTAGACGCGCTGGCGCCCCTCGTGGTTGGTGTCGGCCATCGGTGGCCTCCCTTCCGCCCGGCGGGTGCCGGGCGCCGTGTCCTTTCGTTTCCTATGCCTGCCTTCGGGCGGGGCCTCTCCCTTCCTATCCGCCCAGGGCGTCGCGCGCCCAGCTGCCGGACTTCGCCAGGCTGAGCACGAGAAGCACGCACATCGCCACGTACTGGAGGGCGTAGCTGAGCCCTCCCACGACCGAG
>JAGAWD010000271.1 GCA_017941585.1 Olsenella sp.
GCCCCCAGACCGAGGTCTGGGGGCGTTTTCTTTGTAAGCACCAAAACGTAGGCGTCTAGCCATTATCCGTTTGCAAACAGACAATCCTCCAATCGCTAACCCAGTCGTAGGAGGGAACGTCGCATGGCGAGGATGAGCAGGGGAGGACAGGCTTGCCCAGGCAGAGAAGCGCCTGGCCAGTGGCAAAATGGCGAGGGGCCGGCGTGCCGCGAACGGCGTGCCCATGCTGACTGCCGTCCACTCCGTCGCTCTCGTCGTGGGCGATAGGGCTGAAAGCACGCGATGTCGCCGTCGCCCCATCGCGTCGAGTTCGCCATGTCGCGTCTGGAATTCGACGCGAGTCGTTGTGACATGTCGAGCTGTGTGATGCTGGTCTGGGAGCGGTGCTCGTCCGCATAAGGGACCGAATGCGCGCGTGCCTGCTGTCGCAGCACGGGGCCTACGCCGAAATACCGTTGAGCGTGTTCGTCGACTGCTGCGCCGCGTCCGCGTCGCAGTGCGTGCACACGCCGAGGCACTGATCTAGGTGCTCATGTCAGGGAGTCCGGTTGCGAGGTGGGCTCCGGGTCGTGTTGCGGCGAGTCTAGAAAGACCGGCAGAGACGGCTCGGCGACGCCCCGTATGGCTTTCGGCGCGTCGTCGAACGGGATCTCGTCGCGCGGCGTGGTTGAGTGCGCTCAAGCACCGTGTCCAGCCTGGAGCGCGTTCTCGATCGCGTCAAGCGTCCGACGTTGCAGTCGGGAACGAGCGGCCGTTACTGGCCATGCCGGCCTGACCTGACCTACGTCGACGTCTTGGGCACTCTCGCACCACGTAGCCCACAAACGACTTGACGCCCTGTGTTGCGCTCGTTCTCGAGCCACCTGAGCGGCAGCTTGAAAGCATCCCCGGTGCGAGGCGACGGTCCGGGGCCAGAGCCCGCAGTGGCCCATCAGCCACGAGGGGGACCACAATTCGCGCATCGCCTGGAACATGGTTCCGTCCCCACTCACAGTGGTCGCTCCTACCGCACATGAAGATGCATTCCTCCGCGACCGCATTTTGAGCCGCTGGGTGGGCGTGACCGACGGTGCATCGAGACTGTCCCAGGGCGTAGGCAAGGCAGAGGGAAGCATGTCATTTGACGAATATGGGTCCATGGCCCTTGCCGCGGCGGGGGCGGTGGCAAGGGCCACCATGTTGTGGGAACGCCGCTGTCCACCGAAGCGCTCTCGCTGATGCGATCTCTTTGTCGAATACTTGCGCCAGCCGGAGTTCTCTCGCCGTTCTCAGGCGTCCGATCGATGCGCAAACCTAATGGGGGAGGACGATGGGCCTGTGCGGGCGAGTTCCTCGCTGAGGGGCCAACGGTTGGTGACGAGACGAGGGGCGTGGGAGGCTGATGATGCGAGCGAGGTGGTGGGGGAGTACTGTTGGGAGGTCTGCGATGCGCCTGTGCAAACTTCCGCCAAAGTCCTTCTGGTGCTCGCGCTCAAGCACTCGCCTTCGCGATCTAAGTCGCGGGCATAAACCAGAACGTTGGAATTATGTGACGGCGACGGCGAAGACGGCGGCGGAAGAATCGTTGTGATGTTGATGCGTTTGATTCGGTTCCAACTGGGAGTGAGTATCAAAGAGTGGCAAGACAGGCTGCGGAAGCAAGATTCATGCAATGAGCCAAGATTCCCGAAGAACGAAAAATTGTGATGGAAATATGGAGACGAATACACCGTAATATCGAGGTGTGGAGCGTCAGCAAATAGAACGAATTATTACATCTGAGGCAAGGAAAACCACCCCGAACTAATGAATAAAAATGCTAGCAATGTGTTTAACTGGGATTGCTATATAAGGCTAGCAACACGCTATCATGTGCTAGCGTCTAGTTAAGGTTTAGGCAGGTAAAGCGGACAATATCCCCATAAAAACTTGTGATTTGCCGGTCGAAAAGCAGTGTGTATTTCGGGTAAGATTTAAAACAACTATTCGGCATGGCGATGAGGCACTTCGATACGCGACTGCCTCGCCGTGACGGACAGCGCCCGGCCCCTTGGACGCAAGGGATGCCGGCGAGGGATTGGAACCACAGAGCATGTTCATGCGACCGACAGACGAGCGTCTTGCCGCGCGGGGTCTCGTGCCCGGCGGCGTTGCTGTGTCTAGGCATGCCGAGGCGAGCCCGCAGATCCCCGGGCTGCGCACTCGCGCGGTCGCCGCCGTGGGTTCGCTCATCCTCGCGCTGTCGATCGGCGCCGTCGCCCCCCGCATCGCCTACGCCGACGGCACGTCCCCGTCCGAAGGCCTTGGGTCCACTTTTGCAAGCGAACAGATCGTTACGGAAAGCAACGACCTGTATGCCGTTGTGGACGGCTCCGAGAACGTGGGAACGGTACCCGCCGCCGATCCCTCGGCTGTCTTTGGGGATTCTGCGGAAGGGTCATCTGGTTTCACAAACGAGGAGAACTCTGGAGATTCGAATGGCAAGGACACACACACTTCGTTACTGGACGCTTCGACCGACTCTGACGATTCAAAGAACGACCAGTTGGATACGGGAAACGAGGAGAACGGCCCCTCATCTGACGAGCAGAAGGGCGCTTCCGGCGACGCCCTAGGAGGCGAAGCGGGCGAAAGCACTGAAAAGCCCAGCGATAAGACGAATGACGCAAGTGCCGCCGACGCTGCAGGCGGAAATACAAGTTCTGCCGAAAATACCAGCGGAAATGCCAGTGGCACTGACGGGGGCGCTGGCACGGGCGGCCAAGACTCCCCTGATGCCGTCCATGCGACAGAGGATGGCCGTTACACCGGCACCGGTGACACGGCGAATCTCGCGGTGTCTACGGATTCTTCTGTGACTTCCGTATCGTCCAGCGTCAACGCCGCAGGCGCGGCGGCTGCCGTCACGTCCGCAGGTCTCTCGGATTCTTCTTCCGTAACGACCAGCGCACACATGCTTTCGGCGCGACCAACGCTCTCGGCACAGGCATCGACGAAGCGCACGTTCTCGGACAACGCCGGCATCAGCTGGACCTGGAACTCCCAGACCCGCACCATACGCGTCACTGCGAGTGCCACCTCGAGCAGCGTCTCGGGGCTGCAGTTCACGGAACTGACCGCGGCACAGCTGCCTTGGCTGATGCTCACGGGCTTTGATGCCATCGGCAAGACCGACATCGAGCGAATCGAGTTCGCAAACGGCGCGAACAAGGTCGCCCCGCTCTCCATGGCCGGTTGGTTTGCCGGCTACACGAACCTCAAGTACTTCAGCGGTTCGGGTCTCGACGTGAGCCACGTGACGAGCTTTGCCAGCCTCTTCGACGGGGACGCCAAGCTCGCGGAGATCGTTGGCATGGACGCCTGGAACCAGGACGTGTCTGGATCGACCGGCTACGGCGCGGCCACGGATTACTCCAACGCCTTCCGCGGTTGCTCCACGGTGACCACCCTCAACCTCTCCGGCTTCAAGACGGCAAACGGCAACATCTACGTATATACGTACA